>NZ_JBFUHJ010000068.1:0-21866 GCF_056402455.1 Paenibacillus sp. P4_A7
CGGCAACATCTTCAAAACACTGAAGGAAAATGTTCCTAACATTGAAACTATTCAATTAAGCGCGCATTGCCATAACGATCTTGGAATGGCAACTGCTAACGCATTGTCAGCCATTCTAAACGGTGCTGATCAAATTGAAGGTACAATTAACGGAATTGGTGAGCGTGCGGGTAACACGGCGCTTGAAGAGATCGCGCTGGCACTTGAGACACGCAGTGATTACTTTGGTGCAAAAACAACACTTAACCTGAAGGAAATTGCGAAGACTAGCCGTCTTGTCAGCAAGCTGACAGGTATGGTTATTCCAGGCAATAAGGCGATTGTAGGAGCAAATGCGTTCGCGCATGAATCGGGTATCCATCAGGATGGTATGCTGAAGGAAAAAACGACGTATGAGATTATATCACCTGATACTATTGGTCTAAAGGAATCGAAGCTTGTACTTGGCAAACATTCCGGTCGCCATGCGTTCCGTGAGAAATTGATCGATCTTGGCTATGAACTGGATGATGAAGCGGTGAATGCAGTATTCGCTAAGTTTAAAGATTTAGCTGACCGCAAGAAAACCGTAAATGACGAAGACATTCGTGCGATGATCGAAGAGAAGCTGACTGATACGCCTGAAGTATTTACACTTGAGACGATTCAAGTAAGCTATGGCAATCAGTCTACTCCAAACGCATCTGTACGTATTCGTAATTCAGATGGTGTTGTAGCTGAAGAGGTAGCGATAGGGAATGGTTCCGTTGACGCCATCTACAATGCCATCGATAAAGTGACGGCTGAAATAGTTGAGCTTGAAGATTATTCAATTAAGTCTGTATCGCAAGGTAAGGATGCATTAGGCGAGGTACATGTTGTACTCAAGCAGGATGAAGTATCTGCGCAAGGTCGAGGCCTTAGCACGGATATTCTCGAAGCCAGTGCGAGAGCTTATATTGATGCGCTTAATCGATTGATCGACAAACGCAAGTCACCAAGTCGTCGCGACAAAATGAGCTTGATCTAGTATGAACGAAGAGACAGTAAGCCGGATGATTTCCTTGCGGCTGCTGTCTCTTTTTGATATAAAAGAATCGGTGATGGGATGCAGCGGCTTCATTTAATTTCAAAAATTGAAACATTGAATAGATAATACCTAAATGAGATGAATGACTTTTATCGTCTAATGTCAATTTGCAAGCCTTTATAGTTATAGTCTATAAAGGCCATAGAATTTATATCTTTGTGTTCGAATGGGTTTTATGGTACAAATGATAATAGAATGAGAATGATATCATAGGTTTGTTGATAGGGTAGAGTGCGCAGCGCTAAAGCTGAATGAGCCTATATGAAAAAGAGGAGTGTTAAATTTATTATGTCAGACGTAAAAAAAATTGCAGTTATTGCCGGCGACGGTATTGGTCCTGAGGTCGTAGGCGAAGCGCTTAAAGTACTTAAAAAAACCGAAGAGCTGTTCGGCTACAAATTCGAAACGGAGCATGGCTTGTTTGGTGGTATTGCGATCGATGAGAAAGGCACTCCGCTTCCTCAAGAGACGCTTGAGCTTTGTAAACGCGCAGACGCTGTATTGCTAGGCGCAGTTGGTGGACCGAAATGGGACAACAATTCGAAAGAGCTTCGTCCAGAAACAGGCTTGCTAGGTATTCGTAAAGAGCTAGGCTTGTTCTCAAACATTCGTCCAGCGACTGTATTTGATTGCTTGAAAGAAGCATCGACGCYTAAGCCTGAAGTGCTTGAAGGAACGGATTTGATCGTAGTACGTGAGTTGACTGGCGGTATTTACTTTGGTGAGAAATTCMGTCGTGAGAGTGAGTTTGGTGAAGAAGCGGTTGATACTTGTGCATACAATGTGATGGAAATTGAACGTATTGTACGTCAAGCCTTCGATATCGCAATGACTCGCGGCAAACGTCTTGCTTCGGTAGATAAAGCGAACGTTCTAGAAACATCGCGTCTATGGCGTGAAGTTGTTAACCGGATTGCACCTGATTACCCAGAGGTAGAACTAGAGCATATTCTTGTTGATAACTGTGCAATGCAATTGCTTCGTCGTCCATCCAGTTTTGATGTTATCGTAACGGAAAATATGTTCGGCGATATTCTTAGTGATGAAGCGGCAATGCTAACTGGTTCGATCGGTATGCTTTCCTCTGCTTCTCTTGGAGAAGGAAGCTTCGGTTTGTACGAGCCGGTACACGGTTCAGCTCCTGATATTGCAGGTCAAGGCATTTCCAATCCAATCGCAACGATTTTGTCTGTTGCGCTTATGTTCCGCCTTACATTCGGCTATCACGAAGCAGCAGCTGCCATTGAAACGGCTGTTAAAGAAGTGCTGGATGCAGGACACCGCACAGGTGATATCGCTGTTGATAAGAGCAAGGCAATCGGAACGTCAGAAATGGGCGATCTGATCATTGCAGCAATTAAAAAATAATAATCATTTATAATGATTATAAAATAATAATAATTACAATATTGACTTCATTATATTCTAATGCTATTATTAATCAGGTAAGTCACACAGATGAAGTGGCGTAGATAACAAAATATATGGATAATTCAAGGAGGTTTTCTATAATGGCAGAGCGTTTGGTAGGCCGTCAGGCACCAGATTTTACATTGGAAACAGTACAAGGTAACGGTCAAGATTTCGGTCAAGCATCACTTGCAGATTACAAAGGTAAGTGGTTGGTATTTTTCTTCTACCCACTAGATTTCACTTTTGTATGCCCTACTGAAATTACAGCACTTAGTCAAGCTGCAGAAGAATTCAAGAAGCTTAACACTGAAATTCTTGGCGTTAGCGTTGACAGCAAACATAGCCACCGCGCATGGATCAACACGCCGGTAAACGATAATGGCCTTGGCCAACTTGCATTCCCACTTGCTGCTGACATCACGAAGAGCGTTGCTCGTGACTACGGCGTCTTGATCGAAGAAGAAGGTATCGCACTTCGCGGCCTATTCATCATCGATCCAGAAGGCGAAGTTAAATACCAAGTCGTTAACCACAACGATGTAGGTCGCAGCGTTGAAGAAACACTTCGTGTATTGCAAGCTTTGCAATCCGGTGGTCTTTGCGCAATGAACTGGAAACCAGGACAACAAACATTGGTAGCGAAATAATAACATTTTCGTACCTTCGAAAATCCGTGCCATTTATGGTACGGTTTTTTTTATTAAATGGGTCGTTAGTCATGTTTCGATCATTTAAAGCAGGAATTACAGTCATGCTTAGCGAATAGGTTATACATAACTAATGAAACATTCAGATTCTTACAAAGTAGGTTTGCTGTGCAAACCTTAGCGTATTCTTACGAAATAGGTTTGCTGTTCAAGCCATGGAGGAGGAGTCGTCAATGAGTTTTTGCTGTGGAGCTAGTATGATTGGTACGAAGGGTACACTGAAACATTTTCGGACGCATATTCATAATGTACCGATTACGTTTTGTCCGGTATGCCACCGTGTGAACATACATTACTTAATAGAGAACGAATATGAAATATTAGCCGAATACGCACATGGTGACGGAGCGGCTGAGGTTGATTTCGAAGAGTATGTGGAGCAAGAAGGAAAGGCGCTGCTAGAAAACTGCGTTAATCATGAAAATGAAGATCCAATGGAAGTCGTTCACAGTCAAATTGATATGGCGTTAGATTTGTTAAGCTTCGCTAAGCAGATCGAGGATACGGAATGGCAGCTGCTTTTAAAGAAGCGCTTAGGCATGCTTAACAGCAGACGAAATAAGCTGCGGCAGCGTCGAACATCCGTCTAGTTATTCGGGAATCGAATTGCAAGCCTCCCTATTAGGAGGCTTTTCTTTTTTTTGAATAAAGGAATGAACGCTATACCCCCTAAAATCATACAGACAGAAACGAATTATACAGTAGTGAGGTGGAGCGGTTGTTACTTGTATTGTTCAAACGCTTTTTGCGGAAATCACATTCTGCAACAGCAGAGGAGTTCGAGCAGAAGCTTACTCCTGAACAATGGGTTGCTCAAATTCGTCAAGGTGACGAGCTGCAACGCGAGCAGTTCATATCAGACTATAAACCTTATATTATGAAAGTAACAAGTCGATTTTCAAAACGGTATATAGATCCTACTCGAGATGAGGAATTTAGTGTGGCGTTGCTCGCTTTTAACGAAGCGATCAATCAATTCGACAGTCATGCGGGAAAATCATTCATCGGGTTCGCTGAAACCGTAATAAGACGTCGGCTTATTGACTATGTCCGAAAAGAACAAAGGCATACCAAGGTTGTGCCATATAGTATGTTCGACTCTGAAGAGGAAGAGCATTTACAATATAATTCTATTGAGACAAAACAGGCAATGAATGCATATGAGATCAAACAGACTGAGGATGATAGGCGGCTGGAAATTCAGCAGCTAAATCAGGAACTTGAACGATTCAGTATATCCTTCAACGAGCTGGCAGATCAATCTCCAAAGCATGCAGATTCTCGAAATCTGCTTATTGGTATTGCGCAAAGGTTTGCTAGTGAGACAGTGTTATTCGAATCACTTAAACTAACGAAAAAACTACCGGTCAAAGAGCTTACTGAGATGTGCGGTGTATCGCGCAAAACGATTGAGCGGAATAGGAAATATATAATAGCAATTGCACTTGTTATTTCAGGTACGTATCCGTTCATGCATGATTATTTAAATGTTACGGTTAGTCAAATTGCAAAGAATCAGGAGGCTAGCAAATGAAGCGTGGAATCGTTATGAGCATTAATAAACAACATGCTGTTGTGTTGACGGCAGATGGAAGTTTTTTGCGAGCCCCTATTCAAGGAACGACGCAAATTGGCGAAGAAGTAACATTTGAAGAAGAGTTTAACAGGCGAGTCACTTTTAAAAGGTCGTATTGGTATGCAGGAGCGGCAGCTGTCGTTCTCTTTATGTTTATCCCGCTGATGCTGTTCGTGCAGCGTGATGCTCATCCAATTGTTGCTTATATGAGTATGGATATCAATCCGAGTGTTGAGATCGGGGTGGATGCCGAAGAAAAGGTGCGGGAGCTGCGCGCTTTGAACGCGGACGGCGAACTCGTGATTAAGGGTCTAGCCTATAAAGGGATCAGAGTTGAAGAAGTAGCTGCTTCTATTGTGGAAAGGGCATCAACATCACATTATTTGGATGAGCAAGATAAGGATATTTTTATTACGAGCATGCTGCTGGAAAATAACAAGGCGTTAAAACTCGACTATGAAGCTAATATAGCTGAAAAGGTCGATCAATCATTAAAAGAGCTGCTTTCCAAGCTTGAGACAGAAGCTTCTAGTGCTAATGTCACAACCTTGTCTGTGCCGAACGAACTATGGCAGGAAGCTGAGGCTAATGGCATTTCTTCAGGCAAAATGGCTGTGTATTTAATGGCAAAGGATGAAGGCTATGAGCTGGAATTGGAGCAAATGAAGCAAAAATCGATAGATTCTGTAACGGAGTCGATCGGAGGCGTGAAAACAATCGTAAATGAAGCGACTGACACGAGCAAGAAAAAACTAGTGGAGCTCGTTCAACGTGAACAAAAGGAAAAAGAAAAACAGCAAAAGACGGATAAGAATGGCGCTACAGATAAACCGTCTGAAAAACCTGTTGTGAATAAGCCGGAAAAAACTAGTAAGCCAGAGAAGACTAATAAGCCAGAGAAGACGGCGAAGCCCATTCATACACAGAAACCTAAGAAGACAGAATTACCGTCAAGCTCTTGGAAAAATGATGAAAGAGAAAAAAAAAATAACTTTGAGCCATGGAAAGAATGGAATAAGCCGACTGCAACCATCAAGCCCAATGCAACCACGAAGCCAAATGGCAATGAAAATGACAATGATGAATATGGAAATGGACTTGACGGTAAGTGGAATAATAAAGACGACGATGATGACAATGACGACGACGATGATCGTAATATAAATAAAAATAATAACAACGATAAGGATCGTGATAAAGAGCATAAAAATGAGCGGAACGATGAAATAGATTATGGTGATAGCAATCACAAAAATGACAATCGAGATCATGAAAAAAAACAAAATAAGCAAAATAATAAAAATGACAAAAATCAACAAAAAAATAGCGATGAAAACTGAAGGGGTTAGGGGTTTGGGTATGAAATAGCTCATGATCTTCTTGACATAATTCGACAGTATTTCCGATTGACAGGGCTTGTGATGTCCACCTATGATAAGGATGAACTTTAACCGTTGTTCATAGACGTTGCCAGGGAGGAATACATGATGCAGGCCATTCGAAAGCGCTATTTCCCCGCGCTTGCCGAGTATATCCGAAGTGGTAAGGAAGCATCACTATTTCATGCCAGTGAGATTGGCAAGGAACTTTTCGGCATTAGCCCCGAGGATATAATTGCCATACATGAGGAATGTATACAATCACTTGTCGTGAACGTTGACTCAGATGAGGCTATAAGGCTGTATGATCGATCATTCGTTTTTTTGATGGAAGTAATGGGTACTTCTCGCTTTCGTTTACAACCTGATATTACTCCTGAGCAGAAAATTGCAGAAATGCGAGAAATGTTATTTCGTTCAAACCGTTCGTTTGAGATGGTTAAAAATAAATACGAGAACGTTTTGCAACATATGGACAGCGGTATAGCCATTTTCGATAACGACGGAATCTTATCATTTATTAATGTACAGATGGCTAAGTTGCTGGACATCCCACGCAATATGTTAATTGGTTGCAATTTACGAGAAATTTTAAGTCACCCACAACTAACCATAAGTACGAAACGAACGATACTCAGGCTTTACAAAGAAATGTTCCTTATGAAAAGCCGTTATTATGAGTTTCAACACAAGGATGGCAAGCATCTGCTTGTGACGGTTACATACGGTGATCAATTGGACGGAGACTTCTTGTTCAGTGTCAAGGATGTGTCAGAGTACAAGCAAATCGAACAAACAGCGTTGCAGAACGATAAGCTTGCCATGTTAGGTAAAATTGCTGCTGCAATTGCTCATGAAATTCGTAATCCGTTAACAAGTATTCGCGGATTTATTCAACTGCTTCGTCCTTATTTACTTGAAGTGGGCAAGGAAGAATACGCACGTATTATTTTGACAGAAATCGATCGGGCTAACGACATTATTTACGAGTTTCTTAATTCATCCAAACCGTCAGCACCCATGAAACAATTAGTGTCGATTGATCATTTAATAAAGGAAGTCGTGCTGTTAACTGAAAGCGAAGCGTTGATGCGAAATTGTGAAATTAAGGCGGAATGTTATTGTTCGGAGCATTTTGTGTCCATTGACGTAAAGCAGGTTAAGCAGGTTATTTTAAACATTATTAAGAATGCGCTTGATGCGATCGAGGAGATAGAAGGTGAGCGTAGAGGTCTTATCGACATCATTACGCGAAGCGAAGGCAAGTATACGGAAATTATAATAAGAGATAATGGACAAGGCATGGAAAAGACGACGATGGCTCGTCTATTCGATCCGTTTTTTACGACAAAACAATCGGGAACTGGTCTAGGTTTATCAGTTAGTTACAGAATTATACGCAATCATAGTGGATCAATTCGGGTGGATAGTCAAGCTGGAATTGGAACAGAGTTTACGATTTATTTGCCATTAGCCGAATAAAGGATTAAAATCGGGGTAAATCACCCTGATTTTTTTTATGTATATATAAGAATTTATAAGTTTTCACTTATAAATGTGCTTATATATCTCCGCGAAACGAATGCTTTTGCCGAAGAAGACGGCGACAGCCGTTTACGCTTGTTAAGTGAAGAAAGCGAGGATTAACAATATGAATGTTCAATTTACATATGGCTTAAACGCTGCGAATCATGCAGCAGCGGATGCAGTCATTCGATTTGTTAGCGAGGCAGAGTTAAGACAGGGAGAAGCATCTGAACTTATTGTGCAGCCTCAGATCGATACGGCACTAAGAGGCTTGCTTGCAAAAGGATTATTTAAAGCAGAGCCGGAGCAAGTAGAGGTCATTGCCACGCTGGGACTATATCCTGCTTCCAATATTATTTTTGTAGGTATTGCACAGGCAGCAGGCGCAAAGGGGCTTCGTTTGGCTGCAGCTGCTGCGGCTAAAGCCTTAAAGCGGCTTCGTGCTGAGTCGGTGCAGCTTCTTCTCCCTGATGCAGTGCTTGGAGCAATAGTTACGACGATTGGAGCTTCCAAAACAGCCCAAGCGATAACGGAAGGCTTGCTGCTTGCTCTTCATGAAAGACAGCCGATGAAGCGTGACCAGATAGAACGGTTTACTCTGAAGGAAGTTGCGTTTGTACCACAAGGAACAGCGATGGCAGCTACTAAGCAAGAGCTTTGGGAAAATGGCATAGCTAGAGGGAAGCTATTCACCGAAGGCGTTAGCTTCGCACGCGATTTAACCAATTTGCCAGGCAATGATCTTACTCCGGAACGACTTGCTAATTATGCTGAGGAGCTTGCTCTAGAGCTTGATATGGAAATTGAGGTTATTGATGAATGGAGTGCAGCGGAACAAAGAATGGGCGGCTTGCTTGGCGTAGGTCAAGGCAGTATCCATCCTCCAAGAATGATTGTTATTCACTATAAAGGTGCCCCGCAATCCAACGAGGTACTCGGTCTAATTGGCAAAGGAATTACATTTGATACCGGCGGCATCTCACTGAAGCGTGGCGAAGGTATGGAGGAAATGATTTCTGATATGGGCGGAGCTGCTGCGGTACTTGGCGCAGTCAAGATTATTGGTGAACTTAAGCCTGCAGTAAATATTATAGCGGTCATTCCAACTGCTGAAAATATGCCTTCTGATCGTGCTTTTAAGCCAGGTGATGTATTGCGGACAATGAGCGGTTATACAGTTGAAGTAGTGAATACTGATGCTGAAGGAAGACTAGTACTTGCGGACGGATTAACAACAGCGATAACAAGAGGTGCGACGAAGCTAGTTGATGTAGCAACGTTGACAGGTGCTGTTAGTGTGGCGCTAGGTATCGAGGCTACAGGAGCGGTTTCGAATAACGAGGCACTCATGCAAGAAGTGCTTGGGGCGGCTGAACGATCAGGCGAGCGTATTTGGCAACTACCAGCGTATCCGGAATATAAGAAGCTCATCAGAAGTGATGCAGCAGATTTGAAAAACAGCGGTGGTCGATATGCTGGAACGATTACTGGTGGCTTATTCATCGGTCATTTTGCCGATGGTCTCCCTTGGGTGCATCTTGATATTGCAGGAACCGCCTGGCTAGATTCAAGCAGAGGCTGGGAGCCAAAAGGAGCAACCGGTGTTATGGTAAGAACACTAGTCGAATTAGTAGAAAGCCAAGCGTAACTAATCAAACATAGTGGTCTAGGAGAGCAAACTGATGACGTATGAAGAGGTAATGCAGGAGTTGGAACGCTTAGGGACAGAACAAACAAAAATGACTTTTATTCGTCATGGCGCGATGGAGCCGTTGTTTGGTGTGAAGATCGGTGATTTGAAGAAACTCGTTAAGTATGTGAAGAAAGATTCAGATCTAGTATTACGTTTGTTCGATTCCGGGAATAGCGATGCCATGTATTTAGCTGGACTTGCGATTAATCCCAAAACGGTAACAAGAGAGCTTTTACAAAAGTGGGTACTTCAAGCGAATTGGTATACGCTTGCCGAATATACGGTAGCAGGGGTAGCTGCAGAGAGCCAATATGCCCGTGAACTAGCTTTGGAATGGATGGATTCACCACATGAAATGGTGGCAACCTGCGGATGGAGCGTGTACGCGAATTTTGTAGCGATTACAGCGGATGAGCTGCTGGATTTAGACGAAATAAGTATATTGCTGAAACGTGTGGGCGAGACCATCCATACCGAACAAAATCGAGTGAGATACACGATGAACAGCTTCGTTATATCAACCGGTGTTTATGTTCAAGATCTCCGTCAGGAAGCGGAGGCTATCGCGAAGAAAATCGGCAAGGTTGATGTCAATATGGGGGAAACGGCATGTAAGGTACCAATGGCATTTGATTATATTGAGAAAACCATTGCAATGGGTAAGGCTGGTATGAAGAAGAAGACTTGTATTTGTTAATATATAAGCCGAGTATAAGGTGAAACTTATACTCGGCTTATATTAGCGGAGAGATCCACAGAGAAAGATGCTGATAAAGTAAGAAGGGAAGAAGATGAGATGAACAACGCTTTATATGCGTCAGACCGAAGAAGAAATGAATTGTTAGTTTACAATCCAGTTGCTACGTTGGAGTTCGACGAACTGGATCGTTTTTGGTCGGACATATTAAMCAGTTACGCGCAAAAACCTTTAGATATAAAACGTGAGCCGGTCCATACATTTTTTTCTACCGTTCGTGCAGAACGATTAACTTACAAGGGCGCGGATGAGACGCCTATTCATGGCTTGTTCCTTGTTCCTAATAAGGCTGATGATCAGAAGCTTCCTTGCGTAGTCGTTTATCAAGGCTACACGGGAGACAAAGGATTGCCTGAGCGTTATGCAGCTTGGCTTCTGCTTGGATATGCTGTATTTGCTGTCGATGCACGTGGGCAAGGCGGGGAGACTGGCGATTTATTGACGGCAGATAGTGGTTCGATCAAGGGATGGATATCTCAGGGAATAACTGACAAAGAGAATAGCTATTATCATGCATTAACGATGGATTCGGTAAGAGCTGTCGATGTTGCGATGCAGCAACCGGAGGTAGATGTATCGCGCATTGCGGTAATAGGGGCGAGTCAGGGCGGTGGACTAGCACTGCTTACAGCTGCGCTTCATCCAAAGGTTTGTGCGGTGGTCGCAGATATACCTAATATGTGTCATATGGATCACGGAATTATGCATTCCACAGGCTCACTTACAGAAATAGCACAATATGTAAAGAGATACCCCGATAAACTAGGCGCTGTACTGGACACGCTTGCTCATTTCGATTTATTAAACTTAGCAGAACGGATTAYGGCACCTGTCCTTATGTCTGTTGGCTGGAAAGATACGGTCTGCTTGCCTGAAACGGTCTATGCGGTCTATAATCGAATTCGCTCACACAAACAGTTGAATGATTACCCATTTTCTGGACATGAAGTTAGTGAGTATCAGAGTAGACTAGCTTTTGAATTTTTGGATAATGTCTTTACATCTGTCTGAATGACTACAAAGTGATTGGAATAAGTATTACTTCGTCCAAACAAATTAATTAATCGCGAATGAGCAACAATTAAAATTGAATTATCCGCCACCAATGCGGGTATATTAATAATTACATATCAGGTTTCATACATCCGAGTATAAATCCATGCTTATAATGGATGATATCAATGCCTTAAAGATTATTGTTGGCAAGGGGTTAATATACTAAAATATAAAGAAGCTGACAACTGCTGTCACTAGGCAATTGAATAGCTTCTTCTTTGCTTTAGCTAAGTGAGCTACTTATAAAAAAATCAACACATGTAAGACGGTGAACATGTATGTTAACGTTCGCCCGAGAAAATAATAGGATGGCAACGAATAGAGAGGGTGGAATTTCTGCAATGAGCATCCATGATGAGCGAAATCAATCGCCTTGGCAAAGCTACTATGGTCCCAATCTTGGGTATGTGCAGGAGCAGTACGAACGCTTTTTGACGGACCCAGAATCTGTTGAAACATCAGTACGCGAATTGTTTGTTCGCTGGGGGGCGCCGCCTTCCGAATCGCTAGCAGCATCATCGACAACAACAGCGAAATCGGGGACGGAGCAAGCAGCTTCGACATTAAATGCGGTAACTGGGGCGTTTGATGCAAATATGTTAAAGAAGGTTGTAGCTGCGCATCAACTGATGCTCAATATTCGCAGATACGGCCATTTAGCTGCGGATATCAATCCGCTGGGGCTTAGCGCCACTGCTGATACAAAGCTTACTGAGCCAGAAACATTTGGCTTGACGCAAGCTGATCTGACAGCTATACCGGCTTCGCTAATCTGGGATAATGCACCGTCATCAATAGTAAACGGCTGGGACGCCATTAATAGGCTCAGAGAAATTTATACCCGTTCAGCTGCTTATGAATTTACACATATCCATGATGAGAGCGAACGCAACTGGCTTCATAAGCAAGCGGAATCAGGATCATTTCCTGCTCCGTTGTCTGAGAGAGAACGCTCCGCGTTGCTTGAGCGGCTTATGGAAGTTGAAAACTTTGAAAATTTCTTGCACCGTACGTTTGTAGGCCAGAAACGGTTCTCAATCGAGGGTGTAGATATGTTGGTACCTGTATTGGATGAAATCGTTCGTGCAGTTGCACATGACGGTGCACAGCATATTTTACTCGGAATGGCACATCGCGGTCGTCTGAACGTACTTACACATGTGCTAGGCAAACCATATGAGAAAATTTTCTCTGAATTTCATCATGCACCTAACAAAGAGCTTATTCCGTCCGAGGGTTCAATGGGCCTTAATTATGGCTGGACTGGCGACGTAAAATATCATTTAGGGGCCGATCGGGCTATTAAAGAAGGCGAGACGGTTCGTGCGAATCTAACTCTTGCTAATAACCCAAGTCACCTAGAGTTTGTTAATCCTGTAGTTGAAGGCTTCACGCGTGCCGCGCAAGAGAATCGCAGCAAGCCGGGGATGCCGGAGCAGGACGTATCAAAGGCTGTTACGATTTGTATTCACGGCGATGCAGCATTTATCGGTGAGGGCATTGTTGCGGAAACACTTAATTTTAACAAACTACAAGGCTACCACAATGGCGGAACGCTTCACATTATCGCGAACAATCGCCTTGGGTTTACAACGAATAGCGTAGATTCCCGTTCGACTCATTATGCGAGTGACTTGGCTAAAGGCTTTGATATTCCAATCGTCCATGTAAATGCGGATGAGCCGGAAGCTTGCCTAGCGGCAGTTCGTCTTGCTTGCGAATACCGTCTACGTTACAACAAAGGCTTTGTCATTGATTTGATTGGTTACCGTCGCTTCGGTCATAATGAAATGGATGATCCGGATGTAACGCAGCCGCTTATGTATTCGAAGGTTCGCAATCATCCGACAGTAAGTGTGCTTTACGGTGAACAGCTGAAAGCGGAACGTGCCATTTCTGAAGAGCAAGTGGAAGTACTTCGTAAACGTACGAATGATAAGCTTCAAGCTGCATACGATGCGATGAAAGCTAAAGCGAGTAAGCCGAAATCTCGTGAACAGCAGCAGCCTATAACTGTTTCTAAAGATGAAGCTCGTACAGCAGTTCCGATTGAAGAGCTTCGCGAAATCAATTTGGAATTGTTGAACCGTCCAGAGGGATTCACGGAATATACGAAGCTTCAACGTATTTTGCAACGCCGAGCAACAGCCTTAAACGATGGTGAGAAGGTTGATTGGGCACATGCGGAGACGCTGGCGTTCGCTACGATATTAGCTGACGGAACGCCAATCAGGCTAAGTGGTCAGGATTCTGAGCGTGGAACCTTTGCACATCGTCATATTGTACTTAACGACAATGCGACGGCTCAAAAATTTTCACCACTTCATATGCTGCCGCAAGCTAAAGCTTCATTTGCCGTGCATAACAGTCCTTTGTCTGAAACGGCAGTGTTAGGCTTTGAATATGGTTATAACGTATATGCTCCTGAAACATTTGTTATTTGGGAAGCACAATACGGCGATTTCGCTAACGTAGCGCAAGTAATCTTCGACCAATTTATTTCTGCAGGCAGAGCAAAATGGTCACAAAAATCAGGAATTGCAATCTTGCTTCCACATGGATACGAAGGTCAGGGACCTGAGCATTCAAGTGCTAGACTTGAGAGATTTCTACAGCTTTCAGCGGATAATAACTGGACAGTTGCGAATCTGACAACGTCCGCACAATATTTCCACTTGCTGCGTAAGCAAGCATCGATGTTGGGTACAGAGCATGTTCGTCCGCTTGTCCTAATGGCGCCTAAGAGCTTGATTCGTAATCCACGCGTTGCATCGCATGGTGTTGATTTTAGCGAAGGATCATTCAAACCTGTTTTGCCGCAATTCAGCTTAATAGAGCCGAAGGAAAAGAAAGATAAAGTGACACGTTTATTGCTATGTACTGGTAAAGTTGCCATTGATATTGAAGAAGCACTTTCATCACGAAATGCTGAGGATAGTGAATGGCTTCGTGTGGCTAGAGTTGAGCAATTATATCCATTTGCTCAAGCTGAAATCGAAAATATCGTGAAACAATTTGATAAGCTGGAAGAAATCGTTTGGGTACAAGAGGAACCGAAAAATATGGGTTCTTGGAGCTTCATGGAGCCGCGTCTTCGCGGAGTAGCACCTAAGAAGGTAACTGTTCAATATGTAGGTAGACCGGATCGCTCCAGTACGGCAAGCGGACATCAGGAAGTACATGCTTCAGAGCAACAATGGATTATTTCAACCGCATTGAATGGTAAATCGGTTGAGTCAAGTTTGATAAGGGGGTAGTGACAAATGGCTGAAATTAAAGTACCGGAACTAGGCGAGTCCATATCAGAGGGCACGATTACGAAATGGTTTGTGAAGGAAGGCGACTCCGTCAATCAAGGGGATGTCCTACTAGAGCTTGAAACGGATAAAGTTAATATTGAAATCAGTGCGGACAACAGCGGTGTTGTTGAACGCATAGTGAAAAATGATGGTGATGTCGTTCAGGTTGGCGAATCGATCGGTTCCATTGGAGCATCAGCAGGCGGCTCAGCAGCACCTGCGGCTCCAGCTGCACAACCTGTTGCAGCAGCACCGGCACCAGCCGTTGTCGCACCTGTAGCGCCAGCAGCATCAGCTGCTGTTACAGAAAGCACGTCAGCAATTATTGCATCGCCAGCAGCTCGTAAACGTGCTCGTGAGCAAGGCATTGATTTATCGCAAGCACAGGCAGGACAAGCTCCGGCACCGATTGCTACTCCAGTAGCTTCTGCTTCAGCAACAAAAGTAGAGTCAGCTAACACGGTTAAAGACGCGAAGCCGACTGAGCGTAAACGGATGTCACGCCGCCGGGTTACAATTGCTAATCGTCTTGTTGAAGCACAGCGTACAGCAGCAATGCTGACAACTTTTAATGAAGTTGATATGACAGCTATTCTTGATTTGCGTAAACGTCGCAAGCAAGCATTCTTTGAGAAAAATGATGTGAATCTAGGATTTATGTCATTCTTCACTAAAGCGGTAGTTGGCGCGTTAAAAGCATTCCCACTACTTAATGCTGAAATTGATGGCGAAGAAATCGTTGTGAAAAAGTACTATGATATCGGTATTGCGGTATCGGCTAAGGAAGGTCTTGTCGTTCCAGTTGTACGTGAGGCAGATCGACTAAGCTTTGCTGAAATCGAGAAAAGTATCGGTGCACTTGCAGCTAAAGCTCGTGCTAACACATTAGCAATTTCTGATCTGCAAGGCGGAAGCTTTACAATCACGAATGGCGGCGTATTCGGCTCCTTGCTGTCTACACCGATTTTGAATACACCGCAGGTTGGTATTCTCGGCATGCACAAAATTCAAATTCGTCCAGTTGCTATTGATGATGTGAACATGGAAAACCGTCCAATGATGTACATCGCACTGTCGTACGATCACCGTATCGTTGATGGAAGTGAAGCGGTTCGATTCCTAGTTATCGTTAAGCAATTGCTTGAAGATCCAGAATCCCTTCTGCTAGAAGGTTAATTTATAATAAAATAGGGACTGTCCTTGAAGTAGATTTTTCTACTAAAGGACAGTCCCTTTTTATTGCACTTCTTTCCAGTTTTATTAGGATACGAATACTGTCTGATCAGAGGAGGGTGTCAGACGCTTACGCTTGTGATGGAGTGTAAAATAGATAACGGATGATAAAACGATAACAATACCGCAAATCACATACATAACACTGTAGCCGTAATTTGAAGCTAATGCTCCAAGAGAATAAGAGCCGAATCCATAACCTAGATCAAATAGAAGATAGAAGGTTGCTGTTGCTAGTCCCCTTTTATGAACCGGGGCTGTGAGTACGGCGATCGTCTGGAAGCAAGGGAGCAATGCCCCATAGCCAAGACCGATTACGGCACCCGATACAAGCAGCATTATTGGTGACTGTGCTTGGCTAAGTAGAAACATACCGATAGCAAACACGGCAATGCTCGGATAGACAATGAAATGCTCACCGATTCGATCAAGGAGCTTCCCGATTATTGGACGAGGCAAGACGATCATTATACCGAAGCAAACAAAGAAATAGCTGGCATATTGGTCGATTGCTCGAGCATGTGCGAAAATAGACATAAATGTGACAATACCACTGTACGCGAAGGCCACAACAAAACCGCAAATTGCGATGGGAATGGCTGAGCGCTCAATTAGATTTCTCCATTGAAATTTTTGTGCGGCGGGGCTAGCTGAGAGCTTATCTTCAGAAATTGCTAACTGAGGCTGTTTTTTTCGCTTTTTAATGGATATACCTAGAACAAGAGCAATCAATGAACATACCGCACACATAATGAACATGGCAGTAAAGCCCCATTTTGAAGTGATTGTTAGACCAGCGAACGGGCCGATGACCATTGCAAGACTCATAAACAGACTGAAATAGCTGATTCCTTCCCCTTTGCGGTGCTCAGGAATAATATGAATAGCTTTTGTATTCGTTGAAGTTGTAGCAATAGCGAAGGCGCCGCCGTGGAAAAAACGGACGATCAGCAGCATGGCATAACCAAAAATGCCTAAATAAGCTACAGAGCATAATAAAAATAACAATAATGATATCATAACAACTTTATGTTCGCCGAATCGGCTCATAAATTGGGCAGTGAAAGGACGAAGCAAAACGGCTGCAATAATAAATATGGTCATGGACAAGCCTGCTTGGGTATTTGATCCACCTAATCCATTCGTAACATAACCGGATAAGGAGGTTGCTAGTGTATAAAATGCAAAAAATAAAAAAAAGCTGCTCAGACAAATTTTAATAAAATCTCCGCTCCACAGTTTTGTATTACTCATTTAATGTTCCCCTCTCAGTTGTGGATAAATCCAGTTACATGATGGCATCATTCATTCGTATTTGCCAGATGCTCCTCCGCGTTTTTATTAACTTTGGACATGAATATTTTGAATACTTCTATTTCCTCCGGTGTGATGTCCTTTAAGATAGTTTCGACAAAAGCAGCTTCTATCGGAGCTAAGGCATGTGCTGCAGCTCTTCCTTTATCCGTCACTTGCAGTAGTAATGATCTCCGATCTGCTGGGTTAGCTATACGAAGCACAAGTGCTTTACGCTCTAACTGATCAACGAGGCGCGTAAGGTTGGCAGGGTCCTTCTCGGTGCGTATTGCCAAATCCTTATGACTAATCCCGTCCTCGGTGTCTAAGCAAACGAGTAGAGACCATTGCTCAGGAGTGACATCATGGCCATGGAAAAGCTGTTGTAAGCATTGACTCAACTTCCGTCCTGTATTAGTGATTAAATAACCAGTGGAGTTTTTTAAATCCATCGTTTTCACCTGCTTCATTTAAATTAGTTGTTATAACAATAATACGCTCAACAAATAAAAAGATCAACCGTTACAATCATAAAATGGATTGCAGCGGTTGACCTATTTAGTTTGTTGCATTTGATTTTAGTTGATTTTGTTTGCGATATTGTTCCGGTGTTAAAAACGTTTGTAATTTGAAGGCGCGGCTAAAATGGGAAGGATGCTTAAAGCCTACATCATAACCAATATCTGTAATAGGCTGATTGCTATCAATAAGTTCAACCTTAGCTTGATAAATTCTTCTTTGCATAAGAAATTGGAATATAGTTATACCGGTAACTTCTTTAAAGGTTTTGGATAAGTAATACTTATTGAGATGCAGCTCGGACTGTATACCCTCCAGGGTTATGTCATCAGAATAATTTTTCTCTAAATAAGAGATCACTGCTTGTACATGATGCTCTTTGGAGGAGGGGAATGAGTGAATCGCTTCAAGCGGTACTTTGCATAGCTCGCAGATCATGAGCATGAGATCGAGCAGTACAGCATGAAAGCGTTGGTGTGAATGAGTTGTATGTTGTTTAAACAGCTGCTCAAGTTTGTGAAGTGTGGCCTCTATCTCGATCTTCTCTGCTCCGCGCAGCTGTAAGCGAACATTTTGAAGCTTCTGGAACGGAATAAGCAGATCCGGGGCAAAAGAAGGCTGAATAATCTGTTTGAAATAAGAAGGGTCTATATGCAACGTAGTCCGATGATAAGGTTCGCTTGGATCTATGTGAGCTCTATGCAGCGTCATGCCATGCATGAGCAAGAGATCACCAGCTTCTAGTACGTAAATACGATCATTAATAAGGTAGTTCACCTTGCCTCCATGAAAATAGTAAATCTCGTATTGAAAGTGGCTATGGTAAGCCATATAGGCGTTATAGTCATAATTGGTAGCAATATCAAAAGGTAAACCGGATTTTTGTTGTGTGTTCACAAACTCACCCCCGCTGGAAATACACTCATTATACACCAAGCAGAGTCAAATAAAAGCATAAACAGATTAATTCGAATGAAGTCATCACTTCTTTAAAGTGCTACCATAAAAGCATGAAGCAAATCTTTTAAATTATAAGACTTTATAAGTTTCACACTTATATTAGGCTTATAATTCACCGCGAAACGAGCTTTACCGCCAAGGACGGCGACAGCCGTTTACGCTTGACAGTCATTTAAATATATTCGAATAAAGGGGATAACCAGAGATGAGCAAGGTTAGGATAGGTATTATTGGGCTTGGAAATATGGGTAGAGCACATATCAGTTATTTAAAGACCGGTGAAGTGAAAGGCGCTATAATAACGGCTGTTAGCGATAGCATACCTCAGCAACTGGATTGGGCAAAGGCGGAGCTTGGTGAGGAGGTTGCTCTATTTACAGACCCTTATGCACTTATGGACTCTGGATTGGTAGATGGCGTACTTATCGCAACCCCTCATTATTCGCACCCTGAGCTTTCAATTGCTTCTTTCGAGCGTGGTCTGCATGTAATGTGTGAGAAGCCGGCTGGTGTATATACAAAACAAGTTCGTGAGATGAACGAAGCAGCGAGCAAGACGGATGTGAAGTTCAGCATGATGTATAACCAACGTACTAATCCGCTTTATGTAAAGCTTAAGGATCTTATTGATTCAGGAGAGCTTGGCGAGGTGAGAAGGACCAATTGGATCATTACGAATTGGTACCGCTCACAAAGTTATTATGACTCGGGAACATGGCGGGCTACTTGGGCTGGTGAAGGCGGCGGCGTACTTCTCAATCAAGATCCGCATCAGCTTGATTTATGGCAATGGACGATCAGTATGATGCCAAAACGCGTTCGTGCTTTTTGTTATTTCGGCAAGCACCGTGACATCGAGGTTGAAGATGATGTGACTGCTTTCGTAGAATATGAAAATGGCGCAACCGGCGTATTCGTGACAACGACAGGAGAAGCGCCTGGAACGAACAGACTGGAGATTAGCGGTGATCGTGGCAAAATTGTCATTGAAGACAATAAGCTAACATTCTGGAGACTTCGTACACCTGAGCCTGAGTTTAATAAACAATATAAAGGCAGCTTCGGCGCTCCGGAATGCTGGAAATGTGAAATACCGGTAAGTGGGAACAGCTTGGAACATAAAGGCATAACACAAAATTGGGTTAATGCAATCCTGCATAATGAACCTTTAATAGCTCCAGGTGAAGAGGGGATTAAGGGATTGATGTTATCCAATGCGATGCTGTTATCGACTTGGACCGATGGATGGGTAGACCTTCCAATTGATGAGGAATTGTTCCATCAACATTTGCAAGATAGAATTGCAAATTCTTCTTACAAGAAAGAGGTCTGAAACGATGAGCAAAGCGGATGGAATGAATTATGCCCCTCAAGGTAAACCTAATAAAGTGGTCGAAACTGGACAGTTTATTATAGCTGCTGTAAGTCTAGATCATGGACATATTTATGGAATGTGTAATGGACTTGTAGAAGCGGGAGCAAGCTTGAAATGGGTATATGATCCAGACCCCGTTAAAGTTGATGCATTTGTAAAGGCATATCCGCAAGTGAAAGTCGCTGAATCAGAAGCTCATATATTAGCGGATTCAGAAGTTCAGCTTATAGCATCTGCGGCAGTACCATCTGAGCGAGGACCATTAGGCGTACGAGTTATGCGCAGCGGTAAACACTACTTTACGGATAAAACGCCTTTCACGACGCTTGAGCAGCTGGAGGACGCACGTGCAGCTGCTTCAGAAACTGGGAAGAAGTATGCCGTTTATTATAGTGAGCGATTGCATGTTGAAAGTGCAGTATTCGCTGGTCAATTGATCGAGCAGGGTGCGATAGGGCGTGTCGTTCAAGTAATTGGACTAGGTCCACATCGTCTTAATGCTCAATCACGTCCGGCATGGTTTTTTGAGAAGGAGAAGTACGGTGGTATTTTATGTGATATTGGATCGCATCATATTGAGCAATTTCTCGCATTTACGGGTAATCGCAACGCTAGAGTGGTTAGCAGTCAAGTAGCCAATTATAATAATAAGAATTATCCAGAGCTAGAGGACTTTGGCGATATGACTCTTGTAGGTGATAACGGAGCGACCGGTTATTTCCGTGTAGACTGGCTAACACCGAACGGTCTAGGTTCATGGGGCGATGGCAGAACAGTTATTTTGGGAACAGAAGGTTATATAGAGCTCCGCAAATACATTGATATCGCTAGGGACACTGAAGGCGATCAGCTTTACTTGGTTAACGCAGATGGAGAGCAGCATATGAAGCTTGGAGGAAAAGTCGGATTCCCGTTTTTCGGACAGTTGATTTTGGATTGCTTGAATGGAACCGATGCTGCAATGAGTCAGGAACATACCTTTAAAGCTACGGAGCTCTCACTACTTGCACAGAAGAATGCGTTGCGAATAGAATAGTAATATCTAGAGGCTGTCTCATTAGTCATTGACTGGAGGCAGCCTCTTTGTTATTTATATGAATATATTGCATAAAAATACACGATGTCGTATATTAATAGAATGGCTTTATTACTAGTAGAGGAAGTGAAGGCTTGCTAAAGGACAAAATATTAAATAAAAAGACAGGCATTTTAACATATGGYATTACGCCGCCTAAGCAAAATCATACACCGGAAAAGCTTATAGAAATTTCAGGGAAACAATATAATAGAATGAAAGATCTTGATATTGATGGGCTAATCATTTATGACGTGCAAGAGGAAACTGATCGTATTGATCAGGAAAGACCGTTTCCATATATGCAAACGATTGATCCAACTATATATAGCAAGGATTATCTTGGGCAATTGAACATTCCTAAAATCATTTATCGGTGCGTAGGAAGAAATACACAAGCTCAGTTATCAGAATGGATTCAATCTGACTCTGATCAGGATCGGTTTTCAGTATTTGTAGGAGCATCGTCAAGTAAGCAGGAAGTGAGAATTGATTTAACGGATGCTTATAAAACAAGTAGAAACATAAATGAGCGTTTAGTTTTGGGTGGAGTCGTTATTCCGGAGAGACATATCAAATATAATGATGAGCATATACGAGTTGTGAATAAAGTCAATTACGGCTGCGATTTTTTTGTATCACAAGCTACTTATAATGTGGAGGCGTCAAAAAACTTTTTATCAGATTACTATTATTATTGCCAAACGAATGAGATTGAGATGGTACCTATTTTATTCAACCTAGCACCATGCGGCTCTCAAAAGACGTTGGAATTTATGAAGTGGTTAGGAATTAGTATTCCAAAATGGCTAGAAAATGATCTAATAAATACACATGATATTTTAGATAAATCGGTTTGTCTATCGAGAAAAATATTCGAAGAATTATTCGATTTCGGAATAGAAAAAGGAATTCCAATCGGATGCAGCATTGAG
>NZ_JBFUHJ010000069.1:0-21527 GCF_056402455.1 Paenibacillus sp. P4_A7
CTATAAAAGAGAGATTGCGTTGATAGAGCTGGCACAGGTTGTTCAAGTAAGTCCGAATTACTTGAGCAGCTTGTTCAAGAAGGAAACGGGTATTAATTTTGCCGATTACTTGCTGAACTATCGTATTGATAGAGCAAAAGAACTATTGCTCAGTACCTTCAGCAAAACCTACGAAATCGCTGAACAGACCGGATTTGCAAATCAGAGCTATTTTAGTCGGGCATTTAAGAAGCAAACTGGGATAGGACCTAAAGAATTTCGCAGAAAATGGACAATGCAAGGAGAAGCGCAAGGGGGGCCGAACGATGATTGGCAATAGTATTTCGCTGATCCGCAAAATATGGCAGAGCATTCGTGTTCAACTCGTTTTCTCTTTCATGATCATGAGCATCATTGTACTTGTATTAAGCTCGGTATTGATCTACTATGGCGTGCTGGACATTCTGAAAACGCGCAGTGAGGACTCTACTTTACGACTATTTCAACAAACGGAACAACGAATACAAGGATTTCGCACAGAAATGGACAAGGTGTCGAAGCTGCTGCTGCTCAATCCGGAAATTCAAAGCTACATGAATAAGGAGAAGGAGGGGACGACCTACGATGCAGATGATGTCATCCAGTTCAATGAACTCCTCAATCAATTATCGTTGATTATCAAAAACTACGATTTTATAGCATCGATTTATTTCTTGTCATCCGATGGCTCCATTATCGGTTTGCGCGATGATGAACCTATTGTTGCGAGCGATATGGATCTCGAGCATTGGAAGGAAATAACTTCTACATACGAAAGCGTTGATCGAACTTTAGGTGACATTATATGGGTGAGATCCGAGGTGTCACAGCGACTGCTTCAAAATCTGAGCTATAGACCGCTCAATGAACCGATTATTTCGGTTGTTCGGGGATTCAGTACGATCTACAGTAAAAAGTGGAATGCGTTTGTCATTAGCGTGAATGAAAGTCTCTTAGAGAATATGTATGGCAACCTGYCCAAATTTGGCGAGGATGAAACGTTTATTTTCGATGAAAGCGGCAATGTTGTATCCAGCTCCAATAAGAAGGCGATAGGTTCAAAAGCTGCCTCGCCATTAATGGAACTGGGCAATAGCGATTACGGCAGCTTTACCGAGGACAATAAGCAGGTCATCTATTACCGAATGATGGATACCGGTTGGACATTAGTTCGGTATGTGCAAATCAGCGACTTAGTTAGAGACATATGGTCACTGYGAAGCAAGATGATTTGGATTGTCATTGGCAATGTCTTCTTTGCCCTAATCTTATCCTTTTATTTCATTCGTAAAATTACGATGCCCCTTAGACGTTTAACAAAGGGAATGGGCGAGGTGGAAAAAGGCCGGCTCGGCATTACATTGGAAAATGTTGATAATGAAATCGGCATGCTTACCCGAGGGTTTAACCGGATGTCACAGAGCATTTATGATCTGGTAGAGAGAAACAAAGCGGCTGAACAAGAAAAACGTAAAATTGAAATCAGTTTGCTGCAATCCCAATTGCAGCCGCATTTCTTATATAACACTTTAAATACGATCAAGTGGATGGCGATAGCGATTCAAGCGAAAAATATCGCCGATAGCATAACATTTTTATCTAACCTTCTAAAACCAATCTATAATAATCCATCGCTCGTATGGTCTTTAAGAGAGGAAATACAATATTTAAATAATTACATAAAAGTGATGAATATTCGATACGGTGAGCATATCGTCATGCAATATCACTTGCCTGAAGTGTTGTTAGACCGAAATGTACTGCGCTTCACACTGCAACCGATCGTCGAGAATGCGATTGTGCATGGAATGGAAGTGAATCAGGTCATTGGTACGATTTCGTTGGAAGGCAGAGAAGAAGGAAATACGCTGATTCTCGTGATAGAGGATCGGGGCAGAGGAATCTCGGAAAACGAGCTAGCAAGCTTGAATGCATGGCTTGCCAATGAAGAGTCATCTACGCGAGAAGTTCCACAGTTCGGTATAGGTTTGTTTAATGTCCAGAAGCGTATTCAACTTCATTTTGGAGACCAGTATGGGCTTTCTATACATAGCGTTCCTGGGGAGGAAACCCGGGTGACACTTGTTCTTCCGCATAAAATCGTAATATAGTGCATAGTTGCAGCTGCTTCCTGTCGGAATAAGGATAAAGACAGGAAGCAAGTGACTATAATTGTAACTTAGTTTATTTAACCTCCCATTGTAACCCTATATAATTCTACTTAACGGATCTTTCGCAAAAATGCATGAGAATTAGAAGGGAGCAATCTATGCCAGCTACAAATGAAGTTTTACCCTTGCAGAAATCAAAAATTTCACGACGGCGATTGTCGTTATTTATGATGATACTGCCTCTTTTACTAATCGTAATCGTGTTTAACTATGTTCCCTTATTCGGATGGATCTATGCTTTCTTTAAGTATAAACCTGGCATTCCATTATCGGAAACACCATTTGCAGGATTTGAATATTTCCGATTATTATTTGGTGCCAATAGCGACATTTGGAATGTATTGCTTAACACTCTCGTTATGAGTTTTTTGAATATTCTAACTTCTCCACTTCCCATTGTATTTGCTATTTTACTCTCGGAGCTCAAGGGGCAAAGGTTAAAAAAGTTTATTCAAACCGTAACGACGGTACCTTATTTTATTAGCTGGATCATCGTATTCTCACTTGTCTTTTCGATCTTCTCATTCGAAGGTATTTTCAACACAATGCTCATGCAATTAGGATGGATTAAAAATCCGGTTAACGTACTTGGCAATCCGGATACAGCTTGGTACGTGCAGACGGCTATTGTCATTTGGAAAAATACAGGTTGGTCCGCGATCATCTATTTTGCAGCCATTGCAGGTCTGGATTCGCAGCTGTTCGATGCCGCAAAAATAGACGGGGCTGGGAGATTCAGATGTATATGGCATGTCACATTGCCTGGGCTGATGCCGACGTATATCGTACTTCTACTATTAAATGTAAGTAATATGTTGAGCAATGGCTTTGATCAATTTTTTGTTTTTTATAATCCGATGGTTGCAGACAAACTCGAGGTGCTCGATTATTACATTTACCGTGTCGCCTTCCACGGAAACGATTATCCATTCGCTACCGCCGTGGGCATGTGGAAAACGTTGATCAGCATCGTACTCTTATTCACCGTAAATTTCTTGGCTAAGAAGCTCCGTGGTCAATCCATTATCTAATATCATTTGAGGGAGGTGATTACTTGATTAATAGACGTACAAACGTACTAGAGGCTTTATTTCGTGGTTGCAATCTCGCTTTTTTCTTAATCATTGCATTTGCTTGCACTTATCCGTTTTATTACATTCTGATCTATACGATCAGCGATCCTGTGAAAGCGGCAGGAGGACTGTTGCTGTTGCCCAAAGGGCTCAACTTCGTCAACTATGAGAAATTGCTGCAAATGAAAACCTTGTATTCGACAGTATACATCTCTGTTCTCCGCACAGTAATAGGAACTGTCATTACGGTAGCATGCTGTACCTTTTTCTCTTATATCGTAACGAAACAGGAACTGTACTTACGTAAATTCATCTATCGATTTGTTGTCATTACACTATATTTCAACGCAGGCCTCATACCTTGGTACTTGACCATGAGGTTTCTGCATTTGGATAACAATTTTCTACTGTATATACTGCCTTCAGCGATCAGTGGCTTTTACATTGTTCTAATCAAAACCTATATCGAACAATTGCCAGCAGCCTTAGAAGAATCCGCCATGATTGATGGCGCAGGCTATTGGACGATCTTTCAGAAAATTATTGTGCCGTTGTCGATGCCGATTATCGCGACAATCGCTGTTTTTGCCGCTGTCGGTCAGTGGAACGCATGGCAGGACAATTACTTTCTCGTCTCGAAGCAGAGTCTTCAGACCCTTCAAGTCATGCTTTACAATTATTTGAATTCCGCGGCCGCCATGTCGAATATTAATCCATCGGACTTTCTGGATAAGAACGTAAAACATCGACTTACGCCGGAATCGATCAAAATGACGATGACGATGATCGTAACTTTGCCAATCCTGTTTGTTTATCCTTTTATGCAACGTTATTTTGTCAAAGGAATTATGCTAGGGGCAGTAAAAGGCTAGAGTAATGCAATTGAGAACAATTGAACGGCCACGTCTATTTACCAGTGACAGGCTTTCAATATAGATTACTAAATGACTATGGGAGGATTATGAATGATCAGAAAAAAAGCGGTGCTGCTATTGGTTTCAATGATCATGATTTTCGTAGTTGCGGGGTGCAGTGGCAATAACAGTAAAAACACAGAAACCACTGCAACACCAAGTGCAGGAACTGAGGGGAGTAAAGAACAAGAGACACCGGGCGTCAGTGAGAACAAAGAACCAGTGAAGCTTTCTTTCTACTACACCAATGTTCCTTTGAAGACTGAAGGGCGTCAGACAGATGAGGTCATGCAAGAGCTGGAAAAGAGGCTGGGCGTCGAAATCGATTTTGTCAATCAGAATGCGGACAGATTTAAGCTGATGATGGCAAGTCGGGAACTGCCGGATATTATGGTCGTATTCGATCAAGATTACAAGCAGTTGATTGAAGGGGATCTCATTCTCCCTCTCGACGATCTTATTCAGAGCAATGGTAAAGATATCTCGAAGAATGAGGAAGCGCTCGATTATTATCGGAAATACGTAAGCTCAGATACTGGAAAGCTATATTTACTTCCTATGCAGGTGGGCGCTACGAAAGAGATGGTCGCCGATGTGCCTTATGCTGACTACGGTGCAGGTTATCTTACAAGATGGGATTACTACAAAGAATTAAATTATCCTGAAATTAAAAGCCCAGATGATTTGCTCAATGTGTTGAAAGCGATGCAGGAGAAGCATCCAACCACGGCAGACGGCAAAAAAGTTTATGGTGTATCTTCATTTGTCGACAAGGCTGGCTGGGGGCTGTGGCCGTTCTATATTCAAATGTCGCTCTCTCAAGGTTACATGGAAGGCGCGGGAAATTACTTAATTGATGCGGATAACAAGTTCTATAATTTCTTGGCTAATGAAGAGGGTGCTTTCTGGGACAGTATGCAATATTTCTTCAAGGCTAATCAGATGGGACTGCTGGACCCGGAATCATTCATTCAGAACTTGGATCAATACCAAAATAAGCAGACCAATCTGCAGGTTTTATCTGGCATAGGGGCTTGGTGGCAGGCAGGAGCGAACGAAGCACTGGCTGATGTTCCTGACGCGGGATTTGTCACACTTCCTATGGAAGACCATTATGTATACAAAACAAATGTTTCAGTAGTCGGGAAGGCTGGTAGAGCGTTTGCCATTGCTAAAAACGCAAAAAATCCTGGAAAAGCTATGGAAGTTCTGAATTATTTGTATAGCAATGAAGGAATGAACTTATTATCTAGAGGTATTCAAGGAAAGCATTGGGACATTGTAGATAACAAACCGGCATTTGCGGAAAGTTTCCTCAAAGCCCGCGTAGATCTTGATGAAGCAGAGAGAATGGGCGTCACTAAGTACGCACTTATTTACGGATTGAGTGATTATACGGTCAATTCCGATGAGGGAGCAGCGTTTGATTTAAACTCTGAGTCCAGCATTAAAAGTACAGAGTGGAAAAACTACCAACTGGATTATTCCAAGCATTATGGCGGTGAATATCCTGGAGATGCGATCGAGAAAATAGCGGATGAAGGAAAAATCAAAATATCGCTGTTCGACACATCGGGCGGGGTCGCTGTAGGTACGCCACCGGATGATATTAAACGAATCGATGATTCGATTAAAGATTATATGTGGAAAGCGATGCCGAAAGTAATTCTTGCCAAATCGGAAGCGGATTACGAAACAGAAAAGAAGAATGTCATAAATGAGCTCAACAAAATGGGGCTCGATAAGTCCAAGGAATATTGGGATAAAGTATGGCAGCAATCCATTGATCGCGTTAAGAAATAAGCAACTGCACGGAATGTCGCAGTAGCGGTGAATCAAGGGGATAAGATCGATAATATCTTATCCCTATCTTCAAATATAGGAAAATAGATGCTTCATCCCACACTCCCCCTATATTTCACCGTATAACAAACATTTACCGCCAGGGACTACGAAGGCTACTTACACTTGAAATGATAAGAAAGCGTTTACATTTAGTTGAATGGGAGGCAAGTAACGATGAAAATGAAGAAGCTTAGTGGGAAATGTGCGATGTTTCTCTTGCTTGTGAGTTTGATATGTTCTAGCTTCGGTACCGTGTATGGTGCGCCAGCTGATAGCGAGATCGATGCTGCGGATAAGGCTACCGCATCTCCGTCTATTTCGGCTGCACCTTCGGATATAAGCAATCATTGGGCGGAGAAAGAACTACTTGATTGGTTAAATAAGGGACTTATTCAAGGATATTCGGATGGGACTTTAAAACCGGATAGTCCCATTACAAGAGGGGAACTGATTGCCTTAATTAACCGTGCAATGGGGTTTACGGACAAAGCGCCGATCAGCTTTACCGATTTGAAGTCGTCTGACTGGGTTTATGATGATGTCTCCAAAGCAGTAAAAGCCGGTTATGTGCAAGGCAATGCAGACGGCACAATCGGTACGAGGCGGCAGATCAGCCGACAGGAAACAGCGGTCATCATCAGTCGTTTGATGAAGCCAGGCGATATGAGTGGAAGTGCTGCGACCGATGCTTTTAGTGATTCTGATCAAATTGCAAAGTGGGCAAAAGCTGCTGTTGGAGCTGTCGCAGCCAAGAAGATTATGGTCGGATTCAATAATGGAAGCTTTCGGCCAAAGTTATCCATGACACGTGCCGAAGCGATTGTCGTGCTGGATCGCCTGATTTCTTTACTCAAAGATCAGCAAGGACAGACGACAACACCAGGACCGTCAGCATCGCCAGGTCCAACAACACCAGTACCGACAACAACACCAGTACCAACAACGTCAGGACCGACGACAACACCAGTACCAACTCCGGTCTATGGCGCCGTAACCGGTCATGTGTTTAGTCCAGACGATATCGGAATTGAAGGTGCAACGGTAACACTTATCGGGTCTATATCGAAGACGACAACAACGATTACAGCAGGAGCTTTCAACTTCAATGATGTGCCGATTGGCAATTACACGATTATTGTATCGAAGGATAATTACTCTGATGGCATATCGTCTGCATTTAACGTAACCAGCGGTGCAGCTTCGGTTGTTAACGTAACCATCGAACCCGGTCAGAATCTTGATCTTGTGGAGAATGGTCAAGCAAATGCAGTTATTGTCGTCAACGACACCAAACTAAGCTCTGCCGCCAGTACAATGGCTGAATATGTGAAGAAGTCTACAGGCGCAGATTTGCCGATCTTGACTTCGGCGCAACTGACAGCATCCGGAACTCAGTATGATGGTGATGTACGCGTTTATTTGGGATTGAGTGCCCCTGGGGCAGAGGCAGTCATGGCATTAAGATTACAAAGCTTAAGCGACGATGGCTTTGTTATTATGCCATACCAGAATTCGCTATCGATTAGCGGACCGAATGTTTGGGGAACTGAAATTGGCGTCTACGAGTTTCTTGAAAGATATGTTGGCGTTCGCTGGCTAATGCCGGGACCAGACGGAGAAGATGTACCGCTGCTGGATAATATTATTGTTCCATTCAGCACGGTATTCGATGAGCCGGCAATGATGTCTCGCCACTTTTTTGGCACGGAGGCTTGGTACACCCTGCAAACTACTGCGGATTGGGCTAAGTATAATCGTATGCATGATGTTGTAAAGTTTCATCATTACCTGAATATTCTTTTTGATCCAAAGGTATTTGCTAATCATCCTGAATATTACACGGGTGGGGTTGTACCTTCGCATCCGTATTCATGGCAGCCATGCTTTAATGACGATACTGCGGCTGCGGCGATCTGGAGAATCAAAGATTTTTTTAATAATTTTCCTGAAGAAAAATCATTTTCATTAGGGATCAATGATAGTAATAACTATTGTGCGGCAGACGTAGCCCGTGTGAATGGTAAAACGAATTCACTAGGTGTTTTGGACATGTCGGATGTTTATTATCCTTGGGTCAACAAAATAGTTGAGAGTGTATTGGAAGAATACCCTGACAAGTATTTCGGATTGTTAGCTTATTGGAATGTGTATGATCCACCTACGACAGTAAAGTTGAATTCCCATGTCATTCCTTATATTACGGATGATCGCATGTCCTGGATTGATGCGGAAATTGCGGAAAATGGGGATAGTGTAACGAAGAAATGGCAATTGAAAGCAGACAATTTAGGATGGTATGAATATTTATATGGAACACCGTACAATCTGCCGAGAGTATACATGGACAAGATGGCAGACAACTATAAATATGCTAAGGAACACGGTGTAACCGCTCATGTGGCGGAGCTGTTTCCGAATTTCGGCGAAGGACCGAAGCCATGGCTTTCTGCCAAACTTCAGTGGAATCCGGATCAAGATGTCAATCTGCTGCTTAACGAATGGTATGAGCGAGCAGTTGGCGAAGACGCAGCCGAAGATTTGAAGGAGTACTATGATCTTTGGGAAAACTTCTGGACAGTACGTGTATTCGAGACAAGCTGGTATAACAATTGGAAAAATTCTGCCAATAGAACGAACTTTCTTAACTTGACCGATCATAGCTATTTAATGGCGGTAACGAAGGAAGATTTGGCTGAGAGCCGTCGCTTGCTAGAGTCAGTCGTGGCCAAAGCGATAACAGATAAGCAAAAAATTCGTGCCGAGAAACTCCTGCGCGCATTCGAATATTACGAAGCATCCGCACTCAGCTATTCGCGGGGGGATGTCGATGTGCCAATGAATGAACAGGATGCTCTAGCTATGTTGGCAGAACTGAAACAAAGCTTCGATATGGCGATGAAACGTCAGGTTCTCACGGAACAGTTCAAAGGAGATTCAATTCTTAATTTGACGGAATGGCAAAAATATGCCGGTAAATGGGATGGAATACAGAAAGGGCTGATTTCTGCACTTGAAAGCTATGCGGACACAATTCCGGACCCAGACAACGAATTTCTTACAGAGCTCCAACAAGTACTAGCGTATCTCGACAGTATTAATCAATATTCAGCGACTGCAGTCAGAACGACTGCCAGCAAGGCAGACATACTGGCATCGCTCGATTTCAGTCAGGGACCGTGGCTCAACGCTGAACCGGTCACTGAGTTTTTAAATATGACGTCCACAGAAGCCCCACCGGCTGAGACGAAGATGTACTTGCTGTGGGATGATGAGAATCTGTATGTCGGTTATGAAAACTTTGATAATAACATGTCGGGAATTATTGTGAATGACGACGCGCCGGGGGGATGGTGGCGAGTTGCGGATGATTCGGTTGAAACTTATGTGACAGGCGATGTGACTGGGGGTTTTACCGGTTTCTTCACCAATCCGAAAGCAGTCAAATTTATTTATAATTCAAGTCCGACGGGTCCAGTGCCTGGTGTAGATAACAGTTGGGAAGCAAGCGCACATATGGGAACTGACCGCTGGAATGTAATCCAAGTGATTCCATTCTCCAGCATTGGTGTCGATCCGAATGAAACAAAGACATTAATGGGATTTTTCTTCCGAAATTACCACGGTCAAGCGGTGTACTTAGGCTGGAGGGGCGGTGCTCCTTGGGTGGCTAAAGACTTCAGGGCTGTTTATCTGGTAGAGGGGAACAATTTGGTAACTAATCCATCCATTGAAGAAGGCTTAGCAAATGAACCATGGTTTGCCACCGAATGGTATACCTATTACTCTGATCAGAATTCGATGACTTTACGGTCAAGTACATTCAAACGTATGGGAAGCTTTAGCTTAGAGACGAGTGTTACGAATTCTTACAGCAGTCCGTTTAAGGTAATCCCGATTACGCCTGGGAAATATAAAGCCGTCTTGAATTACTACGTACCGATGAATTCAAGCGCATCAGGCAGCATTCAAATTTTGACTACGATAAGGAATAATGAAGTTAATCTCGCTGAAAGCAGATCAGTCGAGCGACCGGTTTCATGGATGCCGGGCCGATGGGTGCAATTCGAGCATATCTTTGAGATCGCAACCGATTATAACGGAGAAACGCCTGACGACATCATACTTACAATCAATCATTCCGGTTTTAATCTCGGTGAAACGCTTTACATCGATGATGTTTCTTTGTATAAGCTGTCGGATTAAGTGGTATACGCGATGATCTTTAGAGCACTCCCCGGTACGCCGGGGAGTGCAGCACTACGACATGAGCCAGCTGAGCTGGAGCTTATGAGAGTTGTCTATATAAATAGTTCTACACTCACAATGGAGGTTATTTCATGAGATTGATCAAACGGGCCGTACATCTTGATTTTCATACCTTGCCCAACATACCGGATTTCGGAGAAAATTTCGATGCAAAGCATTTCGCAAGAACGCTTAAAGACGCGAAGGTTGACTTTGTTAATGTGTTTGCTAAGTGCAACCTTGGGTTTGCTTATTACCCAACGAAGATTGGGCTGCCTCATCCCCATATGAAATTCGATATGCTAGGCCAAATGGTTGAAGAGTGCCACAAGCTGGACATTGGCGTTGTCGCTTATTTCAATGTGGGGTTGGACCATGAGATGGCTAGGAAGCACAGGGAATGGTGCCTTGTAAACAAAGACGGACAGATTATGGAGGGCGATCGTTCGGCGAATTTCTTCCGGTTGATGTGTTTAAATTCGGGTTATCGCGATTATTTGCTTAGCATGATTAAGGAAGTAACCGAGATGTATCCCGTAGATGGCATTTTTCTTGATTGCATCCTGATTAACCCTTGTTATGGAAATGAGTGCAATGAAAGCATACATGAACATGGGATGGATCCATTAAGCGATCAAGACGCGGCTGCTTTTATGAAACAGACAGCAATAGACTTCTTCTGGGATGTGAAGCGATCGATCAGGGATGATATGTTCTTCTTCCCAAATGGATTGGGCCACATCAACTGCGAAGGGTTAGGCTCGCATATTGAAATTGAATGTCTGCCGGGTGCGTGGAGCTATGATTATTTTGCCGCCCAAGCTGCTTATTCACGTAACCTTGGTAAGCAAGTCGTATATATGACAGGGCGGTTTCATGCCAGCTGGGGAGATTTTGGAGGATTGAAAAGCAAGGCCTCGCTTGAGTATGACTGTTGGGATGCGATCAGCAACGGCCTGACAACATCGGTTGGCGATCATATGCATCCCCGAGACGGATTAGAGTCGGATGTTTATCGTCTCATTGGCGAGGTTTATACCGATATCGAGCAATATGAGCCTTGGACGGATTATGCCCGTGCAGTGACGGAAATCGGTATTATTTATCCGGAGGGCTGCGATATGGGAGCCAACAATGTAGCGTTCCCCCAAGGTCAGGCGATTTTGAATGCGGCTGCAAGAATGTTAGGAGAACTAAAATATACGTTTGACATTATGGACGAGAATGCGGATATATCCAAATACAAGGTTATTATTCTTCCCGACGTTATTCCGATTACCGAACTGCTTCAGGAAAAGTTGGAAGCGCATCAAGCCAAGGGAGGCGGGATCATTAGCACAGGCAGCTCCGGCTTGAATCCAGAGAAGACAGCATTTGCTATGGATAGCTGGAACATGGGCTATGACGGTCCCGACCCGTGGAATGCATCGTATTTTAAAATGCTAGATGGTGATAGACAGCTCATTCCGGATCGTTTGTGCGCGATATATAACCAGGCAATTCTGATAAGCGAAAAACCAGGATCGCAAACCATTGCCGATTACTATCAGCCTTATTTCAATCGCAAGTGGGATGGATTTCATGGCACATTCTATACGCCGCCGGAGAAATATGCGGGACGGCCTGCAGTAGTGCGATCCGGAAACCTTTTTCAAATCTGCTTTCAATTGTTCACCGGATATAGCGAATATGCGATGCCGGAACATAAATATATGCTGAAGTATTGTCTGGAGCAGCTGCTTCTCGACCCTCTCATAAAGTATGAACATATTCCWTCGACAGCGCGTGTGTCGGTAACAGCTAAAGACCAGCTGGAAATGATTCACGTCAAAGTGACTTATCCAGAATTGCGGGGCAAATATAATGTGATCGAGGAGCATTCCGTCCTGCATGGCGGAGTGGTGAGTATTAGAGGGGATAGCGCCAAGAACGTCTATATCGCGCCAACGAAGCAGCCTCTCGATTATGACATATCGGATGGTTATATCCGAATTCCACTACCTGAAGTTGTCGGGTATACGATGGTAGTTGTGGAGCACTAATTTGCTGATCCGTTTATCAAGTACGAGAATATCCATTCGACATAGCGGGCAACGGCAACGAAGTTTGTTTTGTATGCGAAGGGATAGAATGTAGAGAGTGTTTGGGGCCCTACAGGAGCAGCCCTGCATTTCATGCGAGAAACGCAGCCATATAATTCACTAGGTGAATTATATGGCTGATTTAGTTTAGTTAGTGGCAATAAATTGGTCTTTAAAGATAGATTAAATTTTGATTTAAGGGTTTACAATCAGATATATAAGTAATATAATTCATTTAATAAATTAAATGAAGTTAATGCAGTAACGAGCAACGGCAGAGTCATATTCAGTCAGAAGCCTTACCCTCTCAGCACTATGAATACATATGATAGAATGGGAAGGTGATTTTACTATTGTCAGTGAGAGGATAGTTTAGGATGAAATTAAATACATTGGAAATTCAAATTCTTAAGGCTATACAGAAATGCGAGGGTGTCTCCCGCAAAGCGTTAGCGGAAATGACAGGGCTTTCGCAAGCGACAATTACTAATATTACAAAAATGCTCATTGAGCGGAGCTACGTTATCGAAGGTGATCGTGTTGGCAGCGGGATGGGAAGAAAAGAAGTGCTGCTGTACTTGAATCCGCAGAAATTCCGGTTTTTAGGTATTGATATTGGGGGGTACCGAATCCGCTTTGCACTCGCAGATAACCTTATGAGAATTACTCATGAGCGGGAATACCTTGTAGATGAGTTTGACGAACAATCGGATATTTTGGAGAGTGTACTGGAGAGGATTGAACTGTTCCTTGCGGAATCGCAATTAAATCCAGATGAGCTTGATGGAATAGGAATCGGTGTTACGGGAATCGTGGACAAAAACATGCAACGGATATTGAATATTCCCAACCTCAATGCTTGGGGGGAATTGGATATTGTGTCCAGGCTGAACAGCCGATTTGATTGCCCGGTTTATCTGGACGAAAGCGGACGAACGATGGCTCTAGCTGAGAAAATGGAAGGTAAATCCAAAGAGTCGGAGGATTTCATTGTCGTTCACATTGCTTACGGTATAGTGGCTGGCATCATTATTAATGGGCAATTGCTTAGGGGCGCCAATAATGTAGGCGGGTTGCTGGGACATATGACCGCAGATGAAGAAGCGGGGCGATGTATGTGCGGTAATTATGGTTGTTTGGAGAATATCGTTACGTATCCGAGGATCGAGAGAGCTTATAAGCAGCAAGGCGGCACATTTGAATCAATCGCTGAAGCTTATCGGGTAAATGATAAAATCGCTTTTGATGTTTGTATTGCGTCAGGTAAAGCGATAGGCATAGCTTTGAGCAACGTAATTAATTTGTTTAATCCACAGGTCATTTACTTGGGCGGTCCCGTATTTGAACAGCTGCCGATCATTTTCGAAGAAACAAAACGGACCATCCTGCTCAGAGCGAATCGTTATGCTGCTGTAGATATGCAACTGGAGCATAGCTCGTTCGGTGATAAGCAGGGGATGATCGGAGCCTTGTCGCTTGTTAGAAATTCGTTGATTTCTTAAAGTCGGATTTGCGACAAGTTACTTTAGTAAAGGCGCATATGGAAAAGGAGTAGGGAAATGGAGCGCAATTATGATTTTCGCAAGCGGCTGGAAGTCGTACATAAGCCGAACCGCCGCGATCCAAGCATTAACGCAGGTGCAGGCGAGCTGGAAGTATCGGATGACTGGCGCATTGTGATCGATGCGGAGGCAGGTCCACTGCTGGTGAATACGGCTAAGGATTTGCAGGATTATTTGTTCACAAGCATGAACGTCTCTGTCCGATTGACCAGGTCGCATAACATCGCGGAAGTCGTGGTCGCGGAAGAGCATGTCATCATACTAGCGACAAGAGAGCAACTGTCTACGTTGGGTGGAGCGCTTGAGAAAACGCGGAGTTATCGGATCGTTGCCGAAGAAGGCCGTATCGTTGTGTGCGGCCGCGACGAACGTGGGGCAGCGCAAGGAAGCTACTATCTCGAGGATGAGATGAATTTAAGAGAAGCGCCGTTGCTAGGATGCATGGACATAACTCGCGAACCGTTGTTCTCTCCTCGAATGGCGCATTCCGGCTGGGGACTGGACCGTTACCCCGACTCGCATTTGAATGCGCTTGCACATGCGGGAATAGACGCGATTATGGTGTTCGTGAAGGACGTCGACGAAACACCTGAAGGATATCAGGATTTCAACTATTTGGTCGATCGGGCTGAGCTCTATGGACTGGACGTGTATGTTTACAGCTACTTGAGCAGCCGTCTCCATCCGGATGATCCGGGCGCGGACGAGTATTACGAAAGCACCTACGGACGGGTGTTTAAGGCGTGTCCAAGGTTCAAAGGCGTCATTCTCGTTGGGGAATCATGCGAATTTCCAAGCAAAGATACGAATACGACGGGCAAGCTGCGACTCGAGTGGCCGTCCGATCAGCCACAGACGAAGCCGAGCCCGGGCTGGTGGCCATGTCATGACTTCCCGCAGTGGCTGAGCTTGTTGTCGGGAACGATTCGCACGCATAATCCGGATGCGGACATCGTGTTCTGGACTTATAACTGGGGCTGGGCACCGAAGGAAGACCGCCTAAAGCTCATTCGCGCGTTGCCGGAAAATATAACTCTGCAAGTGACCTTCGAGATGTTTGAGCAAATACGCAACGAGCATGTAACTCACGTTTGCGTAGACTATACGCTTTCAAACGTTGGGCCTGGCCAATATTTCAGCAGCGAGGCGGAAGTGGCTCGTGAACGCGGCATAAAGCTGCATGCGATGTGCAATACGGGCGGACTCACTTGGGATTTCGGCGTTATTCCTTACGAGCCGTTTCCGGGGCAGTGGAACCGCAGGCATGATGCATTAAAGAAGGCCAGCGAAGACTGGGGCTTAAGCGGCCTGATGGAATCACATCATTTCGGCTGGTGGCCGTCTTTCGTGAGTGAACTGACGAAATGGGCGTATTGGCGCCCGAGTCCTTCGTATGAGGAAGCGCTCGCGATGATAGCCAAGCGGGACTTCGGCGAGGCGGCCGCACCGCTGGCGCTGGAAGCTTGGAACGCGTGGAGCGAAGCGATCACTCATTATATCCCGACGAACGAAGATCAATACGGACCGTTTCGCGTGGGACCGTCTTATCCGCTTATTTTCCGCAAACCCGTGCAAATACCGGCGGCCAAGCATGCGATGTTCGGCAACGAAATCGTCGTGACGAACTACGAGCCGCTGGAAGATCCGAGACAATCGCTGGGCGTATCCCGCATCGACGTGGAGATCAGGAGCCTTGAGCGGATGATGGAGCAGATGGCGACAGGCAATGAGCTGCTGGATCGAGCGCTTACGCTAACGCCGGATAGCAAGCGGGAAGACGGCGGGATCATGCTTGGACTGGGGCAGTTTATAGCAAGATCCCTACAGACGACAATCCATGTCAAGTTGTGGTGGAAGCTGAAACGGCAGCTGCTGAGCGAGGGAGATACCGGCAAAGCGACGGCATTGCTGGGGCAGATGGAGGAGCTCGCCCGCCGTGAAATAGCGAACGCGGAAGCAACCATTCCGCTCGTGGAGGCCGACTCGCGTCTTGGTTGGGAACCAAGCATGGAATATATGACGGACACTGCGCATTTGCGTTGGAAGATTCATCAAGTGGAGAGCGTGCTGGACACCGAGTTTGCACAGTATCGCAAATCGCTTGCGTTAACTAACGACGTACAACAATGAGATTCTGACAGATAATGTTTCTGATTACGCATGGATAGGAGGTGAGAGAATGGGCAAGGGACAGGGCAATACCATGTGGATTTTTCCTGATTGTGAATTGCCGCCAGCGGGAGAATCACTCCTCAAAGGTCATGAGTCGGTCATTGTGCTGAACTCTGGAAGCAGTGAAGCGACGATATCCTTGACACTCTATTTTACGGATCGCGATCCGGTCGGCAATATCGTATTAAAAGTCGGAGGTGAGCGAGTACGCTGCTTACGGCTTGACAACCCGAACGATTTGAACGGAGTTGTCGTGCCGAGAGAGGAACAGTACGCGCTTAAAGTCGACAGCGACATGCCGGTCGTCGTGCAATACGGCCGACTGGATACGAGACAGGATAATATGGCCTTCTATACGACGATGGGCTTCAGTGAATAATGCACAACTTCGAAAGATCCAAATTTATATCGGGAAGAGTTGGAGAATGTATGGACGATAAAATTCATGTAATTTTTGGCTTCGATATGGAAACGGACGTAGGAAGCTTTACTCCCTTTTACGACGGGGTAAAAAACGCGACTGCTCCATTGGTTGAAATGTTCGATAAAAAAGGGATCAAAGGCACTTTTTTCTATACTGGTGATGCTGCAAGACGTAATCCAGACAGTGTTGAATTAGTCAAACAAAGCGGTAATGAAGTCGGCACCCACTCCTTGTTCCATGAGACAGTGGGGGATGAGCTGTTTCCGATTCCGGGCGTTGTGCCGTTGTTAGCCGAGGAAGTGCCTTTTCGGATCCGGAAGGCGACGGAGTGGGTGGAAGAAGTACTCGGGCAGCGCCCGGTATCGTTTCGATGCCCGCGGCTCTGGAGCTCAACGGCTGTAGTGAACGCATTGGAGGATTTGAACTATGCGGTGGACGCATCGTATCCGATGTATTTTTACCGCGAGCGGTTTGTTCCTTATCATCCAAGTAGTCAGAATTGGACGCAGGAAGGTAGTTTGAATATTCTCGAAATTCCGAATTTTGCGGATATGGTCATGAAAAGCAAAGATCCGGGCCTTGAGCGGGATCGTGATCAATGGCCGCTGTTTCGGACAAAGGGCGCTGATGCCCTGATGAAACGTGTGGAAGGCTTTATTCGGTTCATGCGCAGTAAAGGTCTCCCCGTCGTCCTGTGCTTCTATTTTCATCCTTGGGAATTTATACCGATTAAGCGGAGCTACAAATACGGGGAGTGCATGGTGACGCCGGATCGTTTCATCACATTGAATTGCGGTGACAAGGCGATGTCCGAGTTCGGTATTCTTATCGACAGACTGCTCGATTTGGGGGCGGAGTTCCATCGGGCAGATGAATTTGCTGGCAAGTGGAACAAACAATCGATAGTTAAAACGCTTGAGCATAAGTAATCAATATAAGTGGACTAGGGGGATACGTAAAATGTTGAACAATGTAAAAATTCCAGATTACGAATACCAAGAGCGCATTCAGAAAGCGGCAAAGCTAACAGCAGAAGCCGGATTGGACATTCTGATCGTTAATTCCAATGAAGCAGATTACGCCAATGCTAGGTATTTTAGTGGTTTTTGGCCGCTTTTCGAACGGGCTGGTGTGGCAATTTCTCCTTCGGGTGAGGCTGCACTGATGGTCGGTCCGGAAAGTACCGTTTATGCAGCAGACTTTAGCCGTATTAGCAGCATCTTTTGTTTGATGGAATACCGGGAATCAGCGGATCCAGCTTATCCGCAAATCAAACCGAATACTTACTCTGACGTCTTCAAGGCGCTTAGTGTAAGTGGTTCGAAGCTTAAAATCGGTGTTGCTAGCTTCCTTGACACAACTGTCATCATGATGGAAGGACTCAAAAAGTGCTTCCCGGATGCAGAAATTGTGAGAGCCGATGCCATCATGGTGAAGCTTCGTTCGATTAAATCTGAGAACGAGCTGAATTGTATGCGAGAAGGCTTCAGGATTACGGAGCTTGCTACCCAAGAAGTGATTCGCACAATTCGTCCAGGCATGACAGAGTGTCAAATGGTCGGCGTAGCACAGCGTGTCATTTACGAAAATGGCGCGGAGTACGAAGGCTTGCCTATGTATATTTTTAGCGAGAAATCAACACGGCATGCGATTTCCCGTTCCTCGCATCGAGTCATCGAAAAAGGAGATATTGTGCAGCTCAATTTGTCCGCTAAGGTGGACGGTTACTCGCCAAGCATCGGCATGCCGATCAGTCTTGGTAAGCTGACAGCTGAGCGCCGAGAAATTATCGAATTCGGCTTGAGAGCACACGAGTGGACGCAGACAAATTTGAAAGCAGGTATAGCAGCCAGCTCTGTTGCAGAAGGATTCCTTCAACTTTTTAAAGAAAACGGTTACGAAAAGAACTACTTGTACGGACCTTGCCATGGAACAGGAATGATTGAGGTCGAAGCGCCATGGATGGAAACTTCGTCTGACTATTTGCTGCTGCCGAACATGACTTTCCAGGTCGATACCTTTATTATGACGGATACGTTCGGTATTCGCTGGGAGAAGGGGGTCGTTATCCGCGAAGGCGGCTGCGAGCTGCTCTCTAATCCGATCGGACAGATTCATGAGCTAGAATTTTAAAAGTAGATAAATCGAATGAAGTTATATGTTCCTTGGAATCGTAGACGTGTAATCATTCATAAATTGGAAGCTGGCGCCGGTATTCAACCGGAGTCAGCTTTTTTATGTATACACGTAGTGTTTGATGTATGGAAAAAATAGGAGTCCTTAAGGGGGTTACAAAATTTTCGTCAGCTTGCGATAGTACCCTGGAGATAAGCCCTCCAATTTACTGAATATACGACAAAAGTAATGAGGATCGTCATATCCAATCAGCTCTGCGATTACTTCAAGCTTGTTATCCGTTTCACGAAGCAAACGTTTAGCCTCATGATGGCGGACTTGTTGTATGTATTTACTTGGTGTTAGTCCGACTGTTTCTTTAAATAGTTTAGCAGCATAGTCTTTATTTAGATTGAGTTCAAAGGCCACCCGAGAGTAGGACCAGTCCTCCGCGTATTCGGATTTCATACGTTTGGTAAGACTCAGAATCATTTGGCCATATCTAGGATTGATCTGCTTATTAGATTCTTGCTGGCTATGATGCAGATGATATATAACTTGCAACATAATCCCTCTACAGATCAGTTCGTACCCATGTTTTTTATTATTGAATTCTTCCACGATAGTTTCAAGCAGTGGGAGGATCTGCGGGGACCCAGCTAGTACATAATTTGAAAGAAGAGGTCCTGATTCTAAGAAATCTGGCTCCAGACAGTAAGAGTGATCACTGTCATCGGAATCAATTAATTCGATAGGATTTTCATTATCATCGGAAATGGTCATTTCACCAAAGTAATCGAAATGAATGCCGAGCAGCCAAATTTCTGGTTCGAAAGAAATTTTGTGATAAACTCCCGATGGGATATAAAGTAGTTCGCCTGAATGTAGGATGAAGGATTCGTCTTCAATCTTTGCATGAAGCTCGCCTTTTTGCACATACAACAATTCAAAATCATTAATGCGCCGCTCAAAATTTTCTGGAAGTGTTAGATGCATTCGTCGTGCCCAGTGTATGTTAGGGGCCAAAGAAGCAAATGAGTGAGTCAATCTGCGTTTGGGTCGATGGGATAGGTCTATTATCGGCAACCCCTTCTGAAGAGCTAGATTATCTCTAATTATATCTGTTTTGGTATGTACTTCAACAATAATGATAAATGGCTTGCTCTTTAAGCGGCAGAGGACCTGCTAGACGGTGGCGAAAGGATGCCTTGATAATCCAAAACCATTACTGATATGTCCAACGCTATTATTAGACCGTGTTGTTAAAATAAAAAATAAACGTATTTCTGATAGAATGGGCTTCCATTTAATATCTTTGAGCAGTGCACATCTAATTAAAGACGAGGAGTAACTAGTAATGACGATTGTTCAAAAGGATTTTGAAACGCGTTCTATAAGCTCGCTTGAAAAAGTATTTCCCGATGAGGAGCTGCAGCAAGCCCCCTTTCATAAGGCATCAGCCCTAATCAATGAGATCTTTTCTTTTCAAGTTGCTTATCGCGCTAATCGTATTATTAAGGACATACGTGTTTTTGTGCAGCCAGAAGAAAGCGATAACGTCACTTTTCGTTCGGTAGGTCTGGTTCCTTCCGAGCTTCCTGTTTATCCCGATCATGATGAAAATGTAATTCGTACAACACCAGGACTTTATCCAGATCCTTTGTATCCGATTAGCAATGAAGGAGTCATTGCCTTCCCTAATCAGTGGAGATCTATATGGGTGACGGTTAATACAGAAGGGATGTCACCGGGTCTTCATTCCCTCAAAATCAGATTCGAATCAAATGCCGGAGACTGTTTGGGAGAAGAACATTTTGAGCTGGATATTATTCCTGCCGTGCTTCCAGAACAGAAGCTAATCCATACGGAATGGTTTCATACTGATTGCATAGCTACCTATTACAAAACGGATGTATTTAGCGAGCGGCATTGGCAGCTTATCGAAATGTTTATCGGAACTGCAGTTAAGCATGGTATGAATATGATTCTTACACCTTTATTTACACCTCCTTTAGATACAGAAGTGGGCAAGGAAAGACCAACTGTACAACTAGTTGATGTTGAGGTTACTGCCGATCAGACGTATGTGTTTGGCTTTGAGAAATTGGAGCGTTGGGTGCAGTTATGCAATAGTCAGGGTGTGAAATACTTAGAATTTTCACATTTATTCACGCAATGGGGAGCTAAGCATGCGCCTAAAATTATGGCATCAGTCGAGGGAGAGTATAAGCGAATCTTCGGTTGGGAAACGGATGCTTCGGGAGATGAATATCGACTTTTCTTAGAGCAATTTCTTCCTGAGCTGGTCAAATGGATCAAGAATAATCATTTGGAAGACCGAGTATATTTTCATGTCTCCGATGAGCCGAGCATAGATAGCATAGAATCATATGGGAGTGCAAGCCGCATTCTAACGCAATTTCTTTCAGAATTCCCTATTATCGATGCTTTATCGGACTACGATTTTTATTCAAAGGGCCTGGTCAAAAATCCAATCCCTGGGAATGATCACATCCAACATTTCTTAGATCATGGAGTTAAATCTTTATGGACTTATTATTGCTGTGTTCAGTACAAGCAGGTGGCTAATCGTTTCTTTAGCATGCCGTCAGCGCGCAACCGGATACTAGGCGTACAGCTGTATCAGCATGATATCGTTGGTTTCCTCCACTGGGGCTATAATTTCTGGTATGCGCAATATTCACGCAAACCATTGAATCCTTTTCTAAATACTGATGCTAACTACGCTTTTGCTTCAGGAGATGCCTTTTTAGTGTATCCTGGTGAGGATGGACCGATCGAATCTATTCGACTAGAAGTGCTTCGTGACGCGTTCCAGGATGTTCAAGCTCTAGAGCTATTAGAAAGCTACTATGGGAAAGCATACGTCAAGGAAGAGTTAGAGAA
>NZ_JBFUHJ010000070.1:0-21233 GCF_056402455.1 Paenibacillus sp. P4_A7
TCCAAGAGTTCCTTATATATGCTGTTGCCCCCCATTGAGATCAGGAGTTGCATAACCGTTTCAAAGGGTARCTTTTTCTTTCGGGTAAAATCTTGTTCAGGTTTTTTGACATAAGGTGCTGGTGCCGCTGACATTTCTCGTATGAGGGATGTCAGCGTTTCTTTTAGCGAATTCGCGTACTCATTCATTGGCGTAACCTCCTCGTTTTTTCAAGGGGCTTCGCCACACCATTTCATCTGCTTGTCAAGTCCTATTTCTCTTTTTGGTGCAAAAAAAGAGCGGGCTATCTTTTCGATAACCTGCTCTTGTTCTTGATTTTTAGCCCTGCGCCTTAACTTAATGACATTGACCAGGAGAATGCCCTTTACCGACTCGGAGAGCTTCCGGAAGATTTGAAGACGCTCGGAACGAACTTGCAAATCTACACGTTCAAAAACATTTTCAAGCTTGTGCTCGCGAAGGACGATGCCGAGTTCGCCGCCATGCAGGACGACTTTATTAAAGGGCTGGACGAATTCAAAGTCGACGAAATATTCGCTTTCTGGCAAAGCAAAGCCAAGGAGCAGCAAAAAGAGCTTGAGCCGATATTCAACTTGCTTCAACAGAAATAATCCTGTGTTTCAATCGAAAGGGGAAAGGGAAGATGAGAAAATGGCTAGCCTGCTTGTGCTGCTCGCTCTTGGTTTCCGGTTCGACGCTTATGGCAGTTTCCCCGCATGACAAAGCTTACGCCGCCGGAGGGCCTGCGCTATCGTTCGATCTGTCGGCCCAAGGACGGACAATTGAGAACAAGTTTTCCGATATCAACGCCTGGGACTATGAAATCGACTGGACAACGAAAGCTGCTGGTAAGCCTTACAATTATTTCGAGACGAACTATCCGTTCGTGAAAAACGTGCAGTTCATGACGGCGACCGGCGGCTGCTACATCGGCTTTCCCGGCTGCTATACGAACCGCGATCTGTTCGTCGATCCCTCCGACGTGTCGAATAAGACGGATTACGATTTCTCGCGGCTGATCAGCTCACTTCATCATGTCGTGAACCAAGGGTTAAAGCCGCATATTAAGACGGGCAACATTCCGATTAAATATTCGGACGATCCGCATATCGGTGTCATGGAGACCAACTTGAGGCCTCCTAGCGATTACAATGCATATTACAACTACATCAAGGCGCTAGCGAATGCGCTTATCGCCGAATTCGGTCTGAACGAAGTGAAGACTTGGACATGGGGCGTCTTTACCGAATACGAGAATCCGGAATGGTTCGACGATGGCATAAGCGCCAATTCTACGCAAATCGCCTTCTTCAAAACTTACGACTATACGGTAGCTGCGCTGGAGGATGCAATCGGAGCCGCCAACTTGACCGTTGGTGCGCACAGTATGAGCGTGACGGAAGGACTATGGGACGAACTTGGTTTCATCGACCATGTCGCCGGAGTGGGACCGAACGGGACCAACTACAAAACAGGCAACAGCGGTACGCAAATCGATTTTCTGACCGCTTCCTTCTATGACCTGAAGCCCGGTATCGTAATGCCGGGCGGAAAGAGCCTGATCGATACGATCGCCGTGCTGCGCAACCGGGCCGTGGCGAACGGCCTGACGAATTTGAAATACGGCATCGACGAAGGGCGAATCAACTCCGGCGCGGATTCCAAAGCGCTATATTCGCGGATCGTTGCCCACAGCTTTCAAGCTTCCTCAGACGCCAAGCATTTCCAGACGATGCTCGACTGGAATATCGATTGGTTTTCCTCTTGGGGTCTGAGTACGGAAGGGCTTTGGGGCGGCGTTCCGGCCGTGAGCACGCATATCGCCAATCTCGGCTACCGGATGGTTGGCGACAAGCGGCTGGACGGCTCGCTCTCGGGGGCAACGAACGACCCGTTCAACGAGGTGGACGGAATCGGAGGCTATAATGAGACGACCGGCACCGTTCATGTGATGGCGTATAACCATAACAATGATATGAACAGTGTAACGGGTGAGACGCCAGCGATTACGATTCGCAATATCAAGCCCATAATCGGCAATACGGTAACCGTCAAGAAGTGGATTGTGGATGATACGCACGGCAACTTCTGGCCAACTTGGTGGAGCGACAAAGCAGATCGCGGATTGACAGACGCCTCCTACTCCTGGTCGAAATATACGATGGAAGTGCCGAGGAGCTTGAAGCAGCAAGCAGACCGGGATTACTGGTATTCCCGTGAAGCGGCTTATAAGACACTGGCTGAGCTGACGCCGGTGACGACGACGGCCGCCGTTACGGGGGGCATGCTGACGCTGACCCCGACGCTTGAGCATCATGGCGTCGTCTTCTACGAAATCACTAACGCCCAGAGCATCGGTACGACGATGACTGATGAATTGAACGATTGGAGCCGAACTTCTTCGCACAGCTCGGGCCTAATGCTCGACAAGTCGAACGCAACCGTGCTCGGCGATGCGAGCCGCGCCATACGGAAGAATACAGGCCTGTCGGCCCAATCGGTCGTTTACTGGTTCAACGGCGCGACACGCGTGAAGTTGACGGGATTGTTCGCCACCGATGCGGAGCCGGTCATCCGCAATTTCGAATTGTACACTTCGGCGGACGGCACGGCATGGTCACCGCATGACGGCTGGGATTATGCTGATTCTCCGGTCAATGGCGGCTACTGGACCAAGCGCGACTATACGCTGACGCAGCTTCCGGCCGGCACCAATTATGTGAAGATAACATTTCCGACCAGGGGGGCGGCATCGTATAACCCGCAGCTCAGCAAGGTGCAAATATCCGACGTTCCGTGGAATTCGGCCACGGTCGTCGATGAACTGAACGATTGGTCGAAAGTGAGCGCGCAGAGTTCGGGCTTGGTGTTCGATACGGCGCATGGCGCTGCGCTCGGCGACTCCAGCCGTGCAACCAGAAACAACACGAACGTCGTGCCGGAATACGTCATATACCGCAGCGAAGCGACCGATATACAGTTGTCCGCATTGTATGCGACGGATAATGAGCCGGGCATCTCTAACTTCTCGATCTATACAGCGCCGGACGGGGTCACTTGGGAGCTGCAACAGGGTTGGCAGTATACGGATTCGCCAATAAATGAAGGCGCGTGGACCAAGCGCGTGTACACGCTCACCAAGCTGCCGGTCGGCACGCAGTTCGTCAAGGTGGAATTCCCAGCGGGTGGATCGTTGACGTACAGCCCGCAGCTTAGCCAGGTGAAGCTCAATACGGCTTCCATAGTCAATATCGCGAGAGAGGCAACGGCTTCCGCTTCGAACACGGATACGGCTGGCGGCTACTCCGCCGACAAGGTCAACGACGGCGCCGTGACGACGGATTGGAGCGGCTGGGCTACCGACGGTACTGCGCTGCCGCAATGGGTGGAGCTTGACTTCGGATTGGCGAAGACGTTCAGCCGGGTCGAGCTGTACACGACGACAGGTTATGCGATTAAGGATTACGTCATTCAATATTGGAACGGCTTGGCTTGGGTCGATTGCCTGCCCGCGATTGCCGGCAACGCATTCGACCATCGCACCCATACGTTCCCGGCCGTAACCGGCTCGAAGCTGAGAATTGTCGGCACAAGCGGTCCCGATATCCAGCAGGAATATATCCGGGTGAATGAGATTGAGGTATACAGCGAGTAACGAATGACACGCACAAGCCTCCCCCTAGCCAACAGGCTTCGGAGGAGGCTTGTCGATTGTTCGATTAGAAAAAAGCTGCGAAAGGATGTTGTGAGCACGATGCACCTGTATAAAGTAAGGGAGCTTGCTCCTGATTACGTGAAGGTATACGAGTCTCCCGACCCGGCGGTCATATACACATACAGCCCGGGGATTGCAGCGCTTCCGGGCGGGAGGCTTATCGCAACGTTGGATATAAGTGGTCCGGGCATGCATGCGATGCCGGGGCCGAAGCGCGTCATTGAAGGGGGCGCTTTGTGGCTTGGCAAGGTATTCACGTCCGACGACGGCGGACGGACATGGACGCACCGCGCCGATTTCCCGTTTATGCATGCCCGTCCATTCGCCGCGGGCAACCGCGTTTACGTAATCGGACACTGCAACGATCTGACGATCATGTACTCCGACGACAACGGCGACAGCTGGAGCGGGACGACCGCGTTGACGGAAGGCGAGGTGTGGCATCAAGCGCCGGCCAATGTGCACTACGCGAAAGGGAATGTTTATTTGGTCATGGAGCGTATTACGAAGCCCGGCGTGAAGGGTTGGCCGGTCAGCGTCATCTCGCCGGTGCTGCTTCGCGGCAAGGCTGACAGCGACCTGACGCGAAGGGAGAACTGGACGTTCGCTTCGGAGCTGGCGTTCGAGCAGGCGGTACCGGAGGATGAGCTGGATTATTTCGGCGTTCCGTTCTATCCGGTTGAAGCCGGCTCCGCCAACGAAGTGGCTCCCGGCCGGGTCTGCTACCGCATGGGATGGCTCGAGACGAATATCGTGCAGTTTGTCGATGAGAACCATTACTTGCATGATCCGTCGGGCGCCACCTTTCACCTATGGATGCGGGCCCATACGGGTGGTACCGGATTTGCCGCAGTTGCCAAAGCGATGGAGCAGCCGGACGGCAGCATCTTGACGATGCTGGAGAAGGCGCCGTCGGGCAGAATGCTAGCTTTCGTGCCTTGCCCGGGCGGCCATATGAAATTTCACATACTGTACGATGAGCAGGCCCGTCTTTACTGGTTACTCAGCACGCAAGCCACCGACAGCATGACGCGTGCGGAGCGGTTGTCTCCGGGCCGGTTCAACCTGCCGAACAATGAGCGGAACCGGCTGCAACTGCATTTCTCGAGCAACGGCATCGATTGGTGTTTTGCGGGACTCGTTGCCAAAACCGATTCCGACACGGAAGCCCGCCATTATGCAAGCATGGTCATATCGGGAGAGGATTTGCTTATATTGAGCCGATCCGGCGATGGGAAAGCGCCTTGCGCACATAACGGCAATATGATTTCTCTGCACCGAGTAAGCCGCTTCCGCGATCTTGTTTATTAACTGTATGAAGAAAGGAAGTTATAAAGATGGCGTTGGATGAAAAACTCGTTGTGCCGCGCATATTCGATGACCATATGGTGCTTCAGCGGCACATGCCCATCCCAGTCTGGGGGAAAGCGCCCGAAGGGGAAGAGGTCGCGGTCGATTTCATGGGTCGGCGGAAGACGGCGATAGCCGTGTCCGGCAGGTGGAGAATCGATTTGGATTCGGCTCCGGCCGGAGGACCGCATCACATGGCGATTTCCTGCGGAGATGTCGAGATCGGGATAAGAGATGTTATGATCGGCGAAGTGTGGGTTGCCGGCGGCCAGTCCAACATGGGATATTCGTTCAAGGAAATACATGGGGACAAGACAGAATGGATGGAGGAAGCGTTCGACGGCGATCCCTCCGAAATCCGTCTGTTCAAGCCGGACGAATATGCAACTGATGAACCGGCGGAAGATGTGCAGAATGGGCAATGGCGCGAAGTATCGCGGGAGCGTATGCTGTCGCTGGCGGCGGTGCCGGTGTTTTTCGCCTGTGCGCTGAAGCGGCGCTTGAACGTACCGGTCGGGATCATTCAGATTTCGAAATCGGGCACGAAAGCCTCGTGCTGGATTCCGCGAATCGTTGCCTGCCGTGATCCTGCTATTTCGGCATTTCGGGAAGACTTTGCGGAGGAAGAAGATCGTCTGGAGCAGGATGATCCCCATCGTCCTTTTGGCTTATACAACGGAATGATATCACCCATACAGCCGTATGCGAAGCGAGGGGTCATTTGGTACCAGGGAGAGAGCGACGCGTTAGAAAAAAAGGGACATCGCTATGGCGCTTTGTTCCCGGTATTGATAGAGGCTTGGCGCAGCGGCTGGGGAGGCGAAGCGTTCCCTTTTCTCTACGTCGAGCTGCCGGACTATATTAATGGTTTAGACGAATGGGAGCTCGTTCGCGAAGCGCAGCGCCAAACGCTGAAGCTAGTGCCGAATACCGGCATGATCGCGACGAGTGATTTGGGCGAATCGGACAATCTTCATCCGCGCAACAAGCGTCCGGTAGGGGAACGGCTTGCGGCTTTGGCATTGAAACAAGTATATGGAGAAGACTAATAGTCTACCTATAGGGTCACCGATGTTGCTGCTATTGGAGCCTAAAGTTTCATTTGTAATGCAAAGGGAGGATTTTAGATGTCAGTTGCCGAATTCGAATTTAATTCGTTTGTTCCTTTTTTATTTGTTGAAAATAAGAAGGAAGAAATGCTGGATCCTTAAACGCGCATACGAACAGCAGAGTAAAAAAGAGATTAAATCTGCCGGATCAAACAGCTATGCGGGCGAAGCAAAAATTTCCTCATGGGCAAAGGAAGCCATTAAAGACTTGGCTGAACAAGGCATTATGATTGGACGAAGCAGTAACAACTTTGCGCCTAAAGCTTCAGTCAATCGTGCAGAAGCTGCGCAAGTCATCTATAACTTTATTAAAAACCAATAGTGACTCTCATTGAAATAAAAGGCCTCTCACGGGTTCGAATTCGAACTCGGTGAGAAGCCTTTTTGCTATCAATTGGGTAAGAGTACGACTATGTGAAACCGATTGGGTTCATCAAGTGCGGTAAAAATAACATCTAAGAATTGTTATATAGATGTGCAAGTTTTTAATCTGCTGATTCAGTTTTTGAGTATGTTACAATGGAATGTACGTTTTGTGATTCGAATACCTAAGGAGTGGCTTCTACATGATGCAGACCAGGAGAAAATGGCTTCCGAACACGTTAAAACATAGACTTTTTATCGCGTATATCACCCTTCTAATGCTCCCTCTGTGCATCGCTATTTTTTATCTGTTTCAGCATTTCGAATCGATTCGGCAAAATGATATGATAGAACGCATGTCTGAACGTATGCATCAGGTTTATGTATCTTTGACGGATATGATGGCATTTGCTTATAGAGCAAATATCATGCTGAGTCAGGATGAAAGCTTGATCCAAATTATGCACGATCCTGATAAGTATGATCCTCTCGATCGAAAGAAAATCATAGAAAGCAAAATGTTCGGAATCAACAACAGCTTTTTTTCCATCAGACGGAGCTGTATTTTCGTTTGATCGACCGCAACGGCAATGTATATACCTCCTATCAACCCAATGACCAGTTGACTAATGAACGAAAAGAATTGCAGGATTGGCATAATAAGCTGGGAGTTGGCATCCAGCCTTACCGCTGGGTTGCGGACGACTGGAATGATGTAAGAGGAAGTAAAGGAAACAAGCTTCTGAGTTTGTATATTATGCTGGATGATGAGCTGCGAGGAAACTATGGACTAGTGCGTATCAGTATCAACATTCAAGAATGGTTCCACAATACGCTAAAGGATAATCCGGCCAATCAGGATCTGACCATTTTTACCAGCCAGGGTGAGATTGTTCTGCAAAATAAAGAGGCTGCTTTCAGCATAGACAGCATGAATAGAATTATTTCCTCAAAGGAGCAAAATGGGCATTACAAGGATGAACGCGCTTTGTCTCTTGTCAATTTTAGTTATATAGAAGAGTTAGACTGGTATGTGGTTAGTCAAATGCCCTTAAATGAGCTGCTCCAGGAGGTTCAACGTTTAAGGCTGATGGTTTTTATGTTTCTGATTATTCTAGTAACCGCTTTCGTGCTGGTGACCTTCTTTCTGGCGTCACGTATGACGCAGCCGCTTTATGTATTGAAGCGGAGCATGGAGGAGGCGTCTGACAAGAAGCTGAATGTTAAAATATCCATCAACAAAGGCGCAACAGATGAGATTCGTTCTCTGACTGAAAGCTTTAATCGGATGATCGACGATGTCGTTGCACTTATTGCCAGACTTAAGCATGAGGAGCGGCAAAAGCAGGTGGTTCGTTTTCAAATGCTGCTTTTCCAGATGAACCCGCATTTTCTATTAAACACCTTGAACACCGTCAAGTGGATTGCTAGAAAAGAAAAGCAGGACGCTATTGCGGGGATTTGTACCTCATTAGGATTAATTTTGGAGGCAAATCTTAATTCGGATATTGAGCTGATACCCCTTAAAGAAGAGATCAAATTGTTGCGATCCTATGAATCCATACAGGCGTTTCGATTCAGGGAACAGTTTTCTATCATCTATGAAACGGAGGAGTCGGTGCAATACGCACTCGTTCCGAAGCTTAGTTTACAGCCTCTCGTAGAAAATTGTATCGTTCATGCTTTTAATACTACTGAAGGCCACGGCACCATCTGGGTCAGAGCGCGGATGGAGGGAAGCGAGCTTATTCTAGAAGTGGAAGATAACGGCATCGGTATGGAAGAGGCAGCACGCAAGCCAGGTAGACGCAGCGGACATGGGATCGGACTGAGCAATTTAAGGGAAAGACTGCAGCTGCTTTTTAAGCAAGAGGGAGTTATTGAGCTTATATCGGACGCGGACGGGTCACTGATTCGAATTCGCTTGCCTTTGCTGATTGCAGCGCCGTATTCTCAGGAAGGAGATGATCGGGATGTGGACGATTTTATTGGTGGAAGATGAAGTGTTTGTCCGTGAAGCCATCAGAGAAATTTTGGACTGGGAGCGCGACGGTTTTTACGTTGCGGGAGAAGCGGGCAATGGCAGTGAGGCGTTGGCGGCTATTCTGGAAATGAAGCAATGATGCGGGTCAAACCACTTTCTTTTGCTGGAGCTTTCATAGGAAAAAGGAATCGGTCTCCCGGATCCAGTCGGAGCGGATTGTTGAAAAGGCGGCGGGCAGCAGTTTGGCCAGTTTGTCCCATGATTGGCTGCAAGCTCTGAATCAATTAATCGGCGATTGGTATGGTCGTGAGTCTTATCCGACAGGAGAGAACCGCATGTCAAAGCCAATAGAGGAGCTGGAGGCTGAACTGATCCGCTGCTTTGAAGAACGGAGTGAATCCAAATGTGCTGAGGCCGCAACGCAAATTTGGGAGTGCATGAAAGAGTCGTCATTTTCACATGTGGAAGTAAAAAAATGTGCGGCCCATCTGCTTCATATTTTGACGATGCTGGCAGGACGTAAGTCGGAGGATTGGACAGCTATCTACTCTGCTGTAAGCCATGAAACGCTGCTAGCGAATGTGCTTCAAACGATACGTGAGCTTATTAGGCAGAAGCAGGAAGAGTATGTAAGCTTTACGGATCATCCGGAGGTGAACCGGGTGATTCAATATATGCTGGAGCACTACAAGGAAAATATTAAAGTTACGGATTTGGCCCGGCAGGTGGCCATTAACGTGGACTACTTGAGCACCGTGTTCGGCAAAAAGACCGGGTTGACGCCAATCGTCTATTTACGAAACATTCGGATTGAACAAGCCAAACGCCTGTTGATGCATTCCAAGCTCAGTGTAGAGGAAATTGCGAGTCAGACCGGCTTCACCGATGATGCTTACTTCATTAAAGTATTCAAGCGCCTGGTTGGACAAACTCCCAGCTCCTTCAGGCGGGAGAATAATATGTAAGTTTTGTACAGCTTATCTGCAAGTTTCGACCCTTATAGGCCAAGGAACGAATTGATGTAGTTGGGATGAATCAAACATTAGAGTTAGGGAGGTTACAGGAAAGATGAGAAACAGAAAGCGATTGGTTGCAGGATTAATTTCGATTGTGGCGGTGTCTCTGATGCTTGCTGGCTGTGGCGGAAACGGGAACAGCAACAACAACGGGAACAGCAATGGAGGAACAGAAGGACCGACGACATCCGCAAGAACCGAGCCCACTGCAACTGCAAGCGCAGATCCGATCAAGCTGACTATGTGGGGAGCTGTGCCGGCCGAGAACGGGCCTCAAGAGGTTGTCGACAACTGGAACAAAGAAAATCCGGATATTCAGGTAGAGTATGTACGGTTCGTCAATGATGATGCCGGCAATCTGAAGCTGGATACGGCGCTCATGTCCAGCCATCCCGTAGACATGTACGTTAACTATGATTACAGCCTTTACGAGAAGCGGATCAAAGCGGGGAACGCGCTTGATCTGAGCGCTTTCACCGACTACGGCGTTGATGAAAAAATGGGCGAAGGCGCCGCCTTGTGGAAAGTGGACGACAAGTATTACGGTGTTCCTACCCAGAAGGGCTTATCCTTTGTCTGGTTGAACAAGGATATGCTCGATGCCAAAGGATTGCCTGTTCCAACAGAATGGGGGCTGGACGAGCTCAAAGATTATGCCGCCAAGCTGAAGGGTGATAACGTTTGGGGATTGGCGCAAAGCGATTATTACTTCAATGTGCCCATCAACGGTTCTATGCTGAAGCAAAGCTTGCAGCTGACAAATCCGGACGGTACATCGGCTTTTGACAATCCGCTTACGGTCAAAACGCTTCAGGTTTACTCGGACATGATGTTCACGGATAAAAGCTTGATGCCTCATACAGAGCAGATTACCTCGAAGCCTGCTTTGGATCAAATGTTTGTGAAGGGAGAAACGGCGATGCTGTTCTCTACGAACCAGGTCTTCCGCACGACTAACAATGTGGCGGAATTTCCGAGGACGTTCAAGGTAGCGGCGGCTCCGGCTCCCAAGGTAAATAAAGATCAGGCCGATTACATTAACGCCGGCGGCCTGGGAGATGTAATTTCCATCAATCCACGCACCAAGCATTCAGAAGCCGCTTGGAAGTTTATCCAGTGGTATGCGGATGGCGGAATGCTGCCGATGGCGGCAGGCGGAAGAGTGCCCGCATCCAAGGACTTTCCGGTCGATGAAGCTGTCGCTCTTATGTTCAAAGGTGTAGAGGATACTTATGATCTAGATTCCATTAAGCGAGTCATGTTCGGCAGCATTCCGGTCGGCTTGAGCCGTCTGGACAAGAAAACGGGAAGCGAGCAGACGGCCATCTATGACAATATGTTTTCACGCAAGCTGACTCCTGAGGAAGGCGCGAAGGAATTAGCGCGAGTGCATAACGGGAATTTGCAAGCATCATCTAAATAAGTTTATTGGGCTATGGGGGAGATGAGTCGTAGACGATGCTTCCCCTCGGCCGCAAGCTGCATGAAGTTTCAACTTACACACTATACAGACAGAAAGGCGGTGACCGATCGTGAGTTGGATGAAACGGCAGAGGCTGATTGGTTATATATTCATTGCTCCCAATCTGATCGGAATGACAGTATTTATGCTCGTTCCTGCTCTGTTCTCCTTTTATTTAATGTTTACGGATTGGGTATTCGCTAGCGGGCAGTCCCCGCGCTTTATAGGATTGGATAATTTCAAGATGATGGTGAGAGACGATTTATTTGCTGTATCGGTCAAAAACACCTTGCTGTTATTGATCCCTGTACCTATTTCCATTATTTTCGGATTTCTGATTGCGGTCATACTCAACAACCGGACCTATTTCCAGAAAACGCTGCGGGCTTTCTTTTTCGCTCCATATTTCACCAGCGGTATCGCCATTGCTTTTGTTTGGATGGTACTGTTTCAACCGACCAATGGCCCGATTAATGCATTTCTGCGATCCGTTGGCGTATCCGAGCCTCCCTTATGGTTCGCTTCCCCGGATACAGCGATGTATGCGGTGCTGGTCATGATGATCGCAGGCGGCATTGGGTACAACATGATTATTTATTTGGCTGCACTACAGGAATTATCTACTGAACAGCTGGAAGCTGCAAAGATTGACGGAGCGACGTTTGGGCAGTTGCTGCGCCTGATTATATTTCCTTTAGTTAGCCCGACGACATTTTTTCTGATGATTACCGGCTTTATCGGCTCCATCAAAGGCTTTGGTATGATTTATGCCATCACCCAGGGAGGACCTGCCAATAGTACGATGGTTTTCTCTATTTTCGCCTATAAGAAAGCGTTCAGCTTTTATGAAATGGGATACGCGTCGGCCGTTTCGTGGACCATGTTCCTGATCATCCTTGGCATCTCGCTTATTCAGTGGGCGGGCCAGAAAAAGTGGGTTCATTACTAACGGAGGGGAAGACGCGCAATGGAAACGAGAAATAACAGAATATTCAGAGAACGAATGGTCAAGATCTTTAATACGATCTTCATGGCGCTAGCCAGTCTACTGCTGCTGTCGCCAATGATCTGGATGATCAGCACCTCGTTCAAGAAGCCGAAGGACGTCTTCACTTTTCCAATTCAGTGGATTCCGCTTGATCCTGTATGGACCAACCACTTTAAAGTCTGGATGACCGGGGACGGATTTGCTCTTTTTTATTTAAACTCTTTGAAAATATCGATCATTTTAATGATTGGTGCTCCTTTGCTCGCAGCATTTGCCGCATATGGCTTCAGCCGCATCCCCTTCAAGGGAAGGGACGCCATCTTTATGCTTTATCTGTGTCTGATGATGATTCCGCAGCAAGTGCTGTTTGTCCCGAAATTTATCATGTTTGATTGGATGAATATTTACAACACCCATTGGGCGCTCATTCTTCCGGGCTTGTTTACAGTATTCGGCGTCTTCATGATCCGGCAATTTTTTATGAGCATTCCTCATGAAATATCGGAAGCGGCTTTCATTGATGGAGCCGGTCATTTCCGGATTTTCTTTCAGTTGTTTCTGCCACTTTCTAAGCCAGTTCTGGCAACCTTCGCTATCATTGATTTTACATGGACGTGGAACGATTATGAGAACGCTTTGATTTTCTTGTTGGACAAAAGACTGTTCACCGTGCCGCTTGGCATGCAAAATTTTATGCTGGAAGCGGGAGTGGACTATAACATGATGATGGCCGCCGCTACGGCGGGAGTCGTGCCGCTGCTGATCGTCTTCTTCCTAGGCCAGAAGTATATTATTCAAGGCTTCTCAAGTTCTGCTGTCAAAGGATAAACGATTATAGCAAACAATAGGAGGAAGAGTATGGTAAGGAAGATTTGTTTGTGGGTTCTATCTGGCATTCTTCTGCTGTCGGCTGTCCCGTTAGCTTGGGGACCGTCCGCCAAAGTGTTCGCTTTAGCAGGTAGCAGTAATGTTATCCCCGTATGGTACATGAGCTTTTCAGGCTTGCCGGATGCGGAATACGGCCTGGATTCTAATGAATATGATCAGGGAGGCCATTCGCTGCGGATTGCCTATCATACGGACCGGGCAGCCAATGTATATATGAATCTGTCCCAAACCGTAAACGTGAAGCCGGGCACCAAGTATAACTTGAGCATGCGCGTTAAGGGCAGCCATATAAAAGGCGTAAGCTTCGGGACCAACTGGGAGCCGCGCATAAATGTCGGAACGGGCACCTTCGACTGGAAACACGCAGCTTCCAGCTATACGACCAAATCGAATGAAACGACGCTGACCTTCAGGGTTTTGATTGAGGACAGGTCGGAAGCCCTATGGCTGGATGAATTGACTCTCAAGGAGGAAGGTACGGAGCATAATTTGCTTCGCAACGGGGGCTTTGACAGTGTGCAGGACATCATTCCATTGGACAGTTTTGAGGATCTGTCCGGCTGGGCCGCAGCAGGCAGCGGCGGAATGCTGGAAACCGAAGCCGTAAATGATCTATATACGGAAGGGGAGCAGGCAGCAAAGCTTACCTTTGCCAATGCTTCGAATGAAACAGATCAACTGTCCTATGTCCGGAGCTTTGTGACGGATCTGGATTTAAGCCGGGCAACGACGGTTGCGATGAGCGTTTATCCGCACTCGCAGACGACTTCCGGCAATGAACCATTGCATCTGAGGATCAAAGACGCATCCGGAGCGATTTCAGAGGTGCGATTGCCGAAACTGCTGGCGAACAAATGGAACGCGGTGAAGCTGGAGCTGGACCATGCTTCCGTTCGAAGCAGGATTGTCGAGTTATCGCTATATGTGAAAACAGGACCAAACGCAGCAGGCTGGGATAATCGGACTTCGGTCAGCTATATTGTGGACGAACTGAATGCGGTCACGCTGAAGCAGGTGCAGCCGGTCACCGGTTCCCCTGAACCGGGCGGAGTTCTGCCGGGTTCCTTGGTTGCCTTGTCTACAACTACAGAAGGTGCCGCCATCTGGTATACGACCGATGGAAGCGATCCTGTCGCCTCCGCAACGAGGCAGCTATATACCGCTCCCTTCCCCATTACGGAAGGCGTCACGGTGAAGGCGTTCGGCCGGAAGGATGGCTACGAAGCAAGTGCGGTTACCACGCTGCCTTACACGATTGGCACAGGCACAGCGGGAGAAACGCTGGAGTATTGGAGCGCCTTTAAGGAGCAGCTCGGCAGCGGCGCCCATGTTCCCGTGTTTCAGGCGGAAGGCATTGAAATCAACGGCAGCTTGGAAGAGTGGGAGGGATTTACCGGCATTACGATGCCTATGGATAGCTCCGCTCATAATCAGGTATCCGGCTGGTTAGGACCCGAGGATTTGTCTATGGAAGCCCGGTTTGCCTACGACGAAGATTATTTCTATATGTCCGCCAAGGTCAGGGATAATATCCGCCATTCCATTGCCGGAGCCGATATGTGGATTGGCGACAGTGTGCAGCTTGCATTCAGCGAGGGCGGCGTGTACGGCGCGGAGTATGGATTTAATTTGAGAAACGGCGAAACAGAGGTGTGGCGTTGGAATAACGGCACCGCTGCGCTCAGCAAGGAAGCTGCAACTGCGAAGGCTGCGGTTGTCGGAAATGATACGCTTTATGAGGTGAAAATTCCGTGGGAAGCCATTTTTGCAGCCAAGCCTGCCGAAGGGTCAATTTCTTTCACCATGCTGGTCAATGACAATGACGGTGAAGGAAGACGGGGATGGCTGGAGTGGACCAGCGGCATTGGCAGGGTGAAGGACGGGAAGTAGTTTGGCAGCTTGCATCGTGTGCCAGCACAGGACCCGTGGAGCTTCTGGCTGGAGATGCCAGGGGAAGCGGAGACAGGGAAGTGACGGTGCCAGCGGGGATGGTACTGATCAAAAAGGGAGATTACGTTATTCATAAGAAAGGAAGCTACGAAACGATTGTGACGGCGTCGGAGCAGATGACGGGTCTATCAAGAACGTTTCCGGCCGTTATTGAGGTGGTGACCAGCTCCGAGGATTTGAACAGCGGTCTGGATGCGATAGCCGCCAAGCTGCCGATGCTGGAAAGCTTGCTTGCGCAGGCGGAAGAGCAAGGGATATCAACCGATTATGAACGTATCCATTATACGACGATCAAAGACTTTATCGAGTACGGCAGAGAGGATATTAGGCAGGGTGTTTTGACGCGGACGCATTATGTAATTGAAACCTTGGAAGCGCTGTATCAAGAGGCCACGACCAATCTGTACGGATACCTGGACGGCACATTGACCGCCAAAGCCGTGCCCCGCTATATGACAGGGGAGCTGGAGCGGACGGAATACGGCTTTAAAGGCTTGACTAAGGTAAGGAGCGGCGGAGAAGAGGAGGTTCGCCCGGTATTCCTTAACGGCTACGGCCATTTCAACCAGGTGCGCAAAGATATCGCGAAGTTCCAGGATTTCGGAGCCAATGCCATCCAGATTGAAATCGGGCCGCACAGGGTGATTACTGAGAAGGAAGGATATATTCCTAAGTACAGTGCCGGAGGAAGTGCCATCGGCTCCGTTGAGGTAGACCAAACCGTGTACCGCAGTGGCGGACAGTCATTGAAGATTGCCAATATGTCTCCCAAGCAGCCCAATGTGTTTCGATATGTTTCACAGGCGGTCCTGGTCAAGCCCAATATGACCTATCAGATCAAAGTGGGTGAAGGGGCAAAATGTCAATCACGCCTGGTTCCCTGGCAATTCCGGCTGGAATCTACGACAGGCACTGCCAAAAGGCCCCTACGACTGGCAGGAGGTCAGCTATACCTATACAACGGGATCAGTGGAACGTCATTTACCCTTGTATTCCTATCGGAAAATGATCAGACGATTTGGTTGGATGATGTGAGCATGACCGATCTGGGCGGAGAGGGAAATTTGATTCAGAACGCCGGATTCGAAGAATCCATGGACTGGAGTACGACAGACCCCGACAAGGATTATTTCGGCTCCATAGATTATTTGAATGCCAATGTTGTGGAAGCGCTTAAAAATGCGGAAACACATCATATTGCAGTCAACCTGCTCCTTTCTCCGCACTATTTTCCGGACTGGCTTCTGAAGAAATATCCGGAGCTGAGAAGCAACAGCACGGGGTTCATTAAATTCATTATCAATAATCCGAAGGCTAGGGAAGTGATCGAGGATTATTTGCGGACTGTCATACCTTCCGTTAAGGATTACAAGTCCCTGATGACGGTTACGATAACGAATGAACTGGTATACCAAACCAATCGCGACGCTTTTTATTTGCCAGAATGGCACGCATATCTAAAGGATATTTATGGAAATGACTTGGGTGAGCTGAACTCGATGTATGGAACGGCACATACCACTTTTGAACAAATCCAGATGCCTTCAGCCATCGCCCCTACGCCAATTGTGTACGACTGGGTAACCTTCAACAACAAAATATTCGGTGAATGGCATCGCTGGATGGCGGATATTATTCATGAGATTGCTTCGGAGCTGCCTGTGCAGTCCAAGGTGATGGTTAAGCTGCAGGAGAGTCTGAACTGKGGCGTGGACTACGAGCAGTTCTCGGCCTTCAGCCAAATCAACAGCAACGATGCCTACAATGTCATTGGAGACGGACCCGAAGGATTTATGAAAGAGCTGAGCTTCTACGACATGCAGCGCTCCTTCAATCGGGCGCCGATTTTCAACTCGGAGCATCATTTCATTAAAGATGGAGACGACCTGTATATTCCTGAGCAGGCTAAGCGAGTGCGGGCTGTCCTGTGGCAAGGAGCCGTTCACGGCAAAAGCGCTTCAACCAGCTGGGTATGGGAACGTACCTATGATCCTACAAGCGATTTTGTCGGCAGCCTGCTACACCGGCCCGATGTGGTGGCGGATATCGGCAGGACCAATTTGGATCTTAACCGCCTGGCGGAAGAGGTGACCGCGCTGCAAAATGTGATGCCTAAGATCGCCATATTGCATTCTTTGGCATCAAGCGTCTACAACAAAGCCTACGAGGATACGCTGCGTAAAAGCTATGCGGCACTAGCATACAGCGGACAACGGATCGGCTTTATCAGCGAGAAGCAGGCCGCCCAGGGCGAGCTGGATGGCTACAAGCTTTTGGTGGTGCGGGCTGCCGCACATGTAAGTGCGGATACGCTTGCCGCTGTGCATGACTTCATCGAGGCGGGCGGCAAGGTAGCGCTTGTCGGAGAAGAAGCGCTTTCCCGGGATGAGCATGATCAACTGCAGCCTGATGTGCTGCATAATGCCGTTGTGAGCCGGGCAATTGTCATACCGGCCGTATATGGCGCAGGCAAGCTGGAATCGCCGAGCGTTGTGGAAATTCGGTCAACACTGCTGCCGCTGCTGGAGCAGATGGATACGCTCCAGGTTCGCGTGACGGATGCCGCTACAGGTTCTCTGGCAACCGATGTGGGCTGGCAGACAGCAGAACACAAGGGCCGATTGCTGCTGAACGTGGTCAACTACAGCGAACAAACGAAGCGTGTCTCCGTGCTTCGGAATAATCGTCCGGCAGGCATGTCTAGAGAGCTGATCGAGGATGCCGTATGGAATGTGTCCGATCTAGAGCTGGAGCCGTTCAAGCCGTACTTGTTCGATTTGGGCTCCATTGCTTCAGCCGATAAAAGCGTGCTGAGCGGAAGTCCCGGCCGGGTTTTGGCAGACGGTATTAGAAAGGCAACAATCAAGCTGCAGCTCAAAGACAAGGACGGAAATGCCGTTACCGAGGGCGCTTCCGTTCAACTGACGGCTTCTATGGGACAATTAAGTCCGATTGCGGAGGAGAATGGAGAGTTTACGGCAACCCTTGCATCAACCGAAGCCGGCACAGCCATTGTGGAGGCCAGTCTGGACGGAGTGAAGTTGCTGCAGACGGTTCAGATTGAGTTTTATAAGCAAAATCAGGGAGATGGATATTTAGTACCTCCTGCAAATGAGCTTGCGACAGGCAAGCTGTTACTCGCCGCCGGAGCAGCAGGAGATGTGGGATTGGGAAGGAAGGCGCGCCTGCACATTCCCGCCGGAACGTTTGACACGCCCGTGCGGATTGCCATCGAGAAGCTGCCCGTTCCTGCCAAGCTTGCCGGCCGCTTGCCGGGTACACTAGTAAGCCCTGTGTTTGAAATAACGAAAAATGTGGCAGGCCGTTTTGCCAAAGTTGCCTCTTTGACACCGCAGTTTAAGGACAATGAAGTAAAGAATGGCCAGATGTCCGCAATTTTCTATTACGACGAAGCAGTGCAGCAATGGGTGGAAATCGGAGGTATTGTAAACGGCAGCGGCATTACCGTCAATATTGATCACTTTGGCAAGTTTGCCGTGTTTGCAATCGACAGCAAGTCAGCTCCTGAAGACAATACCAATCATTCCGCAAAAATTCCGGGGGATATTAAGGGACATTGGGCGGAATCCGGTATTCGGGAGGCTTTTGCTCAAGGATTGGTTAACGGATACGCAGACGGCACCTTCAGGCCCGACCGGCCGGTGACCAGGGAAGAATTTCTGGTGCTTTTAGTAATACATGCAACAGACCGACCCAATTTCAAAACGACGTTGGATGTCGGCAACTTTATGTGCGCTGACGAAGACCCAGTAGTGGAAGTGAAGAAAAATGCGCCGTATGCATCGATGGTTCACATTAAAGATTTTTACCTTCGGTCAACTAATTGTGATCCGGGTTAAGGTTGGTTCAAGACGGCAAACGGAAATCATTTGCGGGGTGCGATAATCGGAAACGGTGACATTGACATGCGAAGCGTACTGCGCATTGTCAAGCAATCCGGATATGACGGCTACCTTTCCGTCGAATTTGAAGGCATGGAGGTTTGCAAGCAGGGGACCCGATTTGGGCTGAACAACCTAAGAAAATTATGGGAAGAAATAGAGACGGAGTAAATATTTGATTCGCCATCCAAACCAGCAGGACTGCGATTGGCTGCATGACCTTGATTCCTGAGATTGTTTTCACGGCAGTTATGGAAGAATCGAATCCCAGCAGGTTGGTTCATAGCCTTCTCGTCCTACAATTGCTGAACTGCGGTAGGATGAGAAGGTTTTTGCGTATGGACATAATGCATATCTTTATCAAAATTGGCCTGCCTTTGTCCGCACCGATTATTGCTGTTATGGACTTGTTTTATGGAATGGGCCATTGGAACCAATATTTTTCAGTACTGTTGTAGGTGAGTGACAAAATACCGCTGGGCTGAGTTCCGCAAAACAAAGGCGGGTGTGAAACTGCACTTGCAGATTATCCACAACATTGTAATAATGTCGGGTACAAGGTATTTCCTTATTTTGAGCGAATTAGTATTTGAATGTCGATCGATGGAAACTGGGTAACAACAGTGAACGACTATCATGAATCAAATTCCTTACAATAAAGGGGACGAGTGAATGTTTAAAGTACTGCTTGTCGATGACGAATCATGGATTTTAACGGATTTGTGCAACCTGATCGGCTGGGAAGATTATGGATTTGAAATTATCGCCAAGGCTGGCAATGGTACGGAAGCTGAAATGCTTATCGAGGTCCATCGCCCTGATCTAATTATAAGCGATATCAAAATGCAGGGCGTGAGTGGAATCGAGTTGCTTGGAAACATGAAAGCGAAGCGAAACCGTCACAGCGAAACCGTGTTAATAAGTGCTTATGAGGATTTTGCTTATGCGCAGGAAGCGGTTCGTCTTGGTGCGTTCGACTATCTGTTGAAGCCGATCGGGAAAAAGGCGCTTGTCGACGTTCTGCAAAGAGCATATGCGAGGCTCTGCGAGACGAGACAAATCAGGCAACAACTGGCGAATTATGAGATGAGTCAAATCATTCTGGAACTAGTGGAAACTGGTCATGACGAGGAAAGAATACAAGAGATGATTAACGGACAAGGGCTTTCATGGATTTATGAGCCTTATCGAGCTTTTGTGATCCGTACGAACTCTGGAGACTCCGATATCGAATCGTTCAAGCAAGGTTTGTTTGTGGCATTGCCAGGACTGACTGTCGCTTTTGCTCAAATCGGAGGAAGAAAGTGGGCCGGAATGATCCGGGATAGTTCGCTCCGTCATCGGCATGCCGATACACTGTATAAAAAATTGTGCATGCTCTCGCGGACATATAAGCTGGATATAGGCATCAGCCAGCCGCACAGGAAGCCAGGGCAATTCAAGCAAGCTTACAAACAGGCGGATACGATGGCTGATCATCGTTTTATAACCGGAAGATTCGGGCTACATCTTTATCGCAGCCTGTCTTATTCCCGATTCAATACACTGTTGAAGAACATTCAATCAGAGCCATATAATAGCTTGCGGGAACTCATCAGGCGAATATCAAGGATTGCCCGAGGGATGAATATGGAGCAACTGGAGAAGGTGTATGACGCTTTTTTATTGCGAATGGACCCGAGCGGTGTGATGAGCGGAACGATTGCGGATTTTGTACATGAGAAAGAATTGCCGCTGCTGTTCTCTGATATCCATCAGCTGATGGCCAATTTGACAGAGCAATTAAATGAAGGCGTCATGGAAAACCGTCAATCCCAGCAATCCTCCAACGTGGTAATCCGGAAAATTGTACAAATCATCCACACCCAATACAACGGAAAATTAATGATCGGCTCGTTGGCCGAACAATTCCGTATGAACGCTTGTTATTTAAGCTCTCTGTTCAAGCGGGAGACAGGCAAATCGTTCACCGGCTATCTGGTTGAAGTACGCTTGAACAAAGCAGCGGACCTGCTGCAAGACGCTGCGCTGACGCTGTATGACGTCAGCGAGCTGGTCGGTTACGACGATTACTTTCATTTCAGCAAATTGTTCAAAAAATACAGGGGTGTATCCCCCGTTGCCTATCGTAAAGCAAATATAACTACATAGACGGACGGTGAAGTTGCATTTCTTTCAGGATGTACAACGGGGGGGAAGCTATGTGGGGACGAATTGTAGGGTACTTGAGAAAAACAGGTTAAGAGTCAATATTTTATTCATCAATGTCGTCACTGCGGTCGTTCCGATCCTGTTGATCGGCATGATTGCCTATTCGCTCAATTATAAAAGCATAAAGGAAAGCGTATCCGATTCTGTCGATATGTCGTTCAGTCAAATGAACGGTCGTCTTGAAGAATATTTCGACGGCATCGCCAATTTATCGAAATCGACTTTTTATAACAATAATATACAAAGTACATGGCTTACAGAAACAGACCCGTTATTGAAATACGCAATGATTAGC
>NZ_JBFUHJ010000071.1:0-21211 GCF_056402455.1 Paenibacillus sp. P4_A7
GAAGAAGCCCTTCATTATTAATGCTTCCGCCGTAAACGAGCTCTCCTGATTCTTTCTCCACCGGAAGCGATTCTCCCGTAATGGCAGCCTCATTCACAGAGCTCTTACCTTCTGAGACGATTCCATCTGAAGGGATTTTTTCACCAGGCTTTATCCTTACGAAATCGCCGACTTGAAGGGACGATATTGGTACCACGGTTTCCTGTCCGTTTTCGATCTTTAAGGCTTCCTTTGGGGCGACTTGAAATAAGGCTTCCATAGAACGTCGAGCTTTTTCCATACCGTAGCCTTCAAGCAGCTCATTAAGTCCAAACAATATCGCTACGAGAGTAGCTTCCTTCCATTYTCCAATGGATATGGCCCCTACTAAAGCGATGGTCATTAACGTATCGATATTAAATTTTAACTTGATTAAATTTTTGAGTCCGCGGAAAAATGTCGTGTAGCCGCTGATGATTGTAGCAATGACATATAAAAGAATGACTGCTTGCTTATCGAGTACACCATCGAGCAGTAAGGCTGCGGCATATATGACAGCTGATGAAATAAGCATCTTGAGCATTTTCGAGTTACCTTCTGTATGACTGTGATCATGTCCATCATGATCATGGTGACTATGATTATGTTCGCTATGGTCATGGCCGCTATGATCGTGCACCGCATTTGACTCAGAGCTTTTATCAATGTAGGCATTGTCTGATTTTAAAATTTTGTTTACGTCAGCCATTGAAATCTGAGGACTAACCGTTAATTTTCCAGAGTTATAGCTAAGTTTGGCATCTTCGCCATGTTCTAATTTTTGAATTTCTTCCTCAATTCTGAGGGCACAGCCACCACAAGACAATCCCTTAATGCGATATTCATTCATCAGATAACCCTCTCCTAAGTCATTATATGAGCATTTGTTCATATAATATGCGATTCCAAGATTTATGTCAAAGGTATTCTCTCCAATTAGGCATGAAAACATGAAAATCACCGACGTGTGTCATCTTATGCAGCCCGAGATTATTTCTATTTCACTTATTACTGCTGAACTACGGTCTCTGCTACAGGTGTCCCACTTTCGGTTTTTACGCAGGATTTTATCTAAATGTAACGAATCTATGATATCAGATGAGAAGTAGGTATATGTCAAGTGTCGACAAATGAAAAATGATTCCTATAGGACTGATGAGACTTATATTAAAGTCAATGGGCAACGGAATTATCATTACAGAGAAGTGGATTCAAACGGAAACTCGAATTATTTCGCGCTGTCTATGGAGGGATGCTTGTGCCATTCAAATTTGTTAAACAGAACAGATGCCTATCTTGGATATACTCGTTAAAAAGCAGACTGATCGTTGTATTTTTGCTAAGTGCGTTGATTCCTTTAGTACTAATAGGGAGTATCTCGTACTATTCAATCAGCTCTATTCTTGACAATAAAATGAAAAGCAGCGTCATGGACAATTTGAAACAGGTTAAATTCTCACTCGAAAACACGCTTAGTAACTTAAATCACGTTTCTCAGCAGTTGGCATTCGACGGGAGGGTCGGCAGTGATCTTGCGAAATACTTAGGAACAAAAGATGTATTTGAGAAAAATCAACTGGCACAAGATATACAAAATAATTTACATCTTATAAGTTTTACAAATCCTAGTCTGGGAATGGTATTTTATTATTTTCCGGATTCCAAACAAATTATCTTTAAAGAATCAGTACCCAGCAGGGAGTTTGAGACGAGCCAACTACCTGTCTTACTACAGTTGAATGAAATGACCTATTATGGACCACACCGAACGAATAATCGTTTTATTGATTCAACTGTACTCTCGGTGACAAGGGAAGTGGATGTTCCTGGATATGACACTTTATTTGTCTATATTGAAACAAGCTTTGAGTTAGCGGGAAATATCTTGGGCGCTGATCAATCAGGGTCTGGTATGAAAGTAACCCACTTAGTAATCGATAATCACAACCGAGTTGCTTATAGTGACAATGAGCGGCAGTACAAGATTGGAACGACGTATCGAGACAGACAGCAATTAAGTGACTTACGCGATGAAAACAATGGTAACTACCTATTCGAACAAAAGCATAACCAAGGCTGGAAAGTTGTTGCGGTCATTTCAGAGGCTGATTATAATCGAGAAAAAAACCGCTGGATCACGCAGTTTGGGTTATTTACGTGTCTTTCTTTGGTTATATCGCTTATTTTAGCTTGGGTTATATGGAAAACCGTATACCGCCCACTGAACAGTTTGAAAAAAGAAATCAACTCAATGAAAAACAGTAATTTTCATTCCGCTGTAAAGATCACGAAAATCCGGGAGTTCGATTATTTGCTTGAACAGTTCCAGGAGATGAAAAAACGGGTATGGGAGCTTCTGGGTGAAGTTGAACAGAAAGAAAAACGTAAGACGGAGCTGGAGCTGGAGAAGCTCTTGTTTCAAATTAACCCTCATTTTATCCATAACACCTTGGATACGATCCGTTGGTTGGCACGATCAAAGGGATTAACAGATATCGATCATCTCATTTCGACATTAATTAAAGTACTATATTATAACATGGGAAAAGGGGGCATCTCGACAATCGAAAAGGAAATAGAGGCGCTTCAAGATTATGTTGCTTTACAGCAAGCACGTTATGATTTTCAATTTGATGTGCGTATCCATGCTAGTATCGATGTAATGGATATCATTATTTCAAGGTTTATTTTGCAGCCACTAGTTGAAAACAGTTTGTACCACGGACTTCGCGACGATGGGGTCATCGAGGTTAATATCTCACTTGAAGGAGAGCGGTATACGATTATTCAAGTTAGTGACAATGGGATTGGAATGACTGAAGAGGATATCCATCGATTGATGAGTGGACAATCCCGTGAACAGCGACAGGTTGGAATGGGAATTGGACTTTATTACGTACATCGAATGATCAAAGCTCAGTTTGGCGAAGAAGCGAAGTTGGATATTACGAGTACTTTGGGACGTGGAACATCAATGATATTAAGGTTGCCTATGCAAAATAAAGGGGGAGTCTTGGATGTTGAAGGTACTGGTCGTTGACGATGATAAATTGGTACGCGGGGGATTAATTACCTTGATGCCCTGGGCCGAATTTGGGTTGCAAGTGGTTGGTGAGGCGAACAATGGCGAGAAAGCGCTGGCCATGATGAAGGAACTCAAAGTTGATCTGCTGATTACCGATTTAGCTATGCCGATTATGTCCGGTATGGAACTTATGCGTAACGTCAAGGCGTTATATCCGCAAGTGTGGATGGTCGTCCTATCCTTTCATCAAGATTTTGAACTTGTGCAGGAAGCTCTTAGGCTGGGTGCAATCGATTACATTGCGAAGGCACAAATGGAACAAGAGAAAATGGAAGAAGTGCTTAGGAGAATTATTAATCGGATACGTCACGAACAGGCGCAAAGGGCCGCGCATGTAGTTCAATCGTCGTTAGACAATGATGCTGCCAGTTCAAATCTATTTCAAGAGAGAATAGTATTCATTGCTTTAAACGATGAGGTCAATATGCAATCGCTTAGGCAGTGCTCATTTGTGAAAATAGAACTATTATCAGAATTGGATAGAGGGTTATATTTGTTAAATGCTTACAGACAGGAGCAAGAGACGGGAGATATCGACACGGAATTATCGCATTTGCAGCTTAACGGGCATTGGGCTATTGTGCAAGTTCAAGGCAGGCAGCAAATGGATAACCATTTGTTGGGGAAAAGATTGAGAGAGTATAAAGAGCATTCTTTTTTTTATGAGTATGAACAGGGAAGAAGCATTTATGTTTTTAACGTAGACAATACGAGTAGCGATGGCCATCGATTCCAAGGGAATTTAAACATTATGCGTGATCGATGGTCCACGTTGCACTGGGTCATTGATGACGAATTATTTCAGGATATGATTCGGGAGATCGAACAAATACGACCTACAATTAGTCAACTAGAATCCATTTTCTATGCAGCGAAGAAAGACTGGCATCGAATTGTGCCTGATCTTACAGATTTCTTGGATAGCTATCCTAGCATGCTCTATTGGCTAGAATGGAAGAAGTGGCTGAAGGAAGTTCGAATTCAGTTGAGTCAGAAAATAAATAAGCCGAAGTTATCCAACGATATTTCGCACAGCATATTGAAATCCGTACAATATATTCAACAAAAATTAAGTTGGGAAATTCGACAAGATGATGCGGCTAAAGCAGCGAGCATGAGCAGAAGTTATTTCAGCCTTTGTTTCAAACAAACAATGGGAAAATCTTTCAATGATTATGTCCGGGATGAGAGAATCGATTTAGCGCAACAATTGCTTGAACAAACGACAAATCCRATCTATAAGGTGGCAGAACAATGCGGTTATCCAAATGAAAAGTATTTTAGTAGAGTGTTTCGAGAACAAAAGGGCTTGTTGCCGAGTGAATATCGTGCAATGAAAGGAAAAGGGTGAAAAATTGTTCGAAGCAAGGTTCATTTTTATCTGATTGGTTCATGATTACTTCACAAGAAAAATAAATCGTATACCATACTAAAGACCGTTTTGACTCCCGTCAGCGGTCTTTATTGTTTTATAATTGCAATAGATTGATCAATCGATATCAAACAAGAAAAGGGGATGTATCAATGAAAGTTACGAGCAAAGCTATAACTACTCTGATAGCGCTTACTTTGTTGTTCGCGTCAGCATGTAGCAACAGTAAGACAAATGGTGCAAATGAAACGCAAGACAATGTTGGCAGCACGGGTAGTCCGTCCGCTGAGGGCGGGCAAGAAGCAGTGGTTATGGATCCATTCGGTAAGTACGCTGAGCCGGTGACGTTGACTATCGGGAAGGAAGTACCACCAGATGATAAATCGTTGCCTGCGGGGGATACCGTTGAAAATAATCAATTTACCCGATACTTCGAAGAAAAGCTCAACTTAAAATTCAAAGCAGCTTGGATTGCTACATCTGGTGATTCTTTCGATCAGAAGCTAAAGCTATCCATTTCCAGCAATGATATACCGGATGCTATGGTTGTCGGTGAGAAAGAATTACGATTGCTTGTCAAAGCGGGACAAGTAGAAGATTTGACAGAAGTTTATCAAAATTACGTTTCACCTACTTTGAAATCCATGTATGACGGAACAGAAGGTAGATCCCTAGAAGCAGCAACATTTGATGGGAAATTGATGGCTTTACCTAATGTCAATGTGGAAGCAGATGCAATCCAACTACTTTGGATACGTCAAGATTGGCTCGATAAGCTAGGACTTCAGCCTCCAAAAACGATCGAGGATCTAAAGAACGTAGCCAAAGCCTTCATTGAGAATGATCCCGATGGGAATAATAAAGCCGATACGTTGGGACTTGTTGGAACGAATTTCGAACCCATTTACGCGTCGTATCATGCGTATCCAAGACTTTGGATGAAAGATGATTCCGGAAAAGTCACATATGGTTCGGTAAGTCCGGAAACCAAACAAGCGTTGTCCAAGTTGAGGGAGATGTACGAGGAGGGCTTGATCGACAAGGAATTTGCTATCCGTAAAGATATGAATGAGCTTCTCGTTAGCGGCAAAGCGGGGATGTATTTTTCGCCTTGGTGGGCACCTTGGTATCCTCTAGCCGATACGGTGAAAACAAATCCAAATGCTCAATGGAGAGCGTATCCGGTTCCGCTTGACAGTACTGGCGTTTTCAACACGAGATTGAATCCGGCTAGTTCTATGTTTTTCGTTGTTAAGAAAGGTTATAAGCATCCTGAGGCGTTGGTTAAATATATGAATGTGTATTCTAGTGTTGAAACGGATCCTGAAGCGATTGCCAAGCTCGATAGTAAAGTGAATGCATTTTACTATCCTCTCCGTTCCACGATGGTTGCTCCGAATGTTGTGACGGTACGTTATAACGCTGTGAAACAAGCGTTAGCAGGTGAACTTAAAGCGGATCAATTAACTGTGGACCAGAAAGATATTTATGAGAAGGTTCTAAGGGAACAGGCGAATCCGCTTGCGGATATGGGAGATTGGTCATATACAAATGCTTATCTCGTCGGAGCAGCTGCATTGGAAGTGAATATGAACAAAGTGTATGGAGCGTTTTACTCGCAAACGAAAGCGATGGAACTGAAGTGGCCGGCTTTAGATAAGCTTGAAAATGAGTATTTCATCAAAATTATCATGGGAACTGAACCGATTGATTCATTCGATAAATACGTGGAAGAATGGAAACGAACCGGCGGGGACGAAATTACGGCGGAAGTAGAAGAAGCAACTAAGAAGTAAATAAAATGCAGCCATTCGTTATGAAGTGACTTGGAACGAATGGCTACAGCTAACTGGTGGTGAATGAGTCATTGAGAAATAGATGGATTGAATTACAATATCACATGATGCTGATGCCAGGCATTGTCCTATTGATTATTTTTGGCATAATTCCCTTATTCGGGATCATAATTGCATTTCAGGACTTTAATCCCGGCAAAGGCTTCTTTCATTCCGAATGGGTAGGTTGGGATAACTTTCGATATATGTTCGAATTATCTGATAGCAAAACGATATTTTTTAATACGTTATCGATTGCGATTTCAAAAATTATCGCTCACCTCGTAATTCCGCTAATGTTTTCTTTAATGCTTCATGAGCTAAGGACCCGAGCTCTAAAACGATGGATTCAAACGATTGTATATATGCCCCATTTTCTATCATGGGTAATTCTATCCGGAATTCTGATTCAGCTTCTCTCCATAGATGGGCCTATAAATCAATTGACTCGGTTATTTGGAATCGAGCCTATTATGTTCTTGGGAAGCAATCAATGGTTTCCCGTAATCGTAGTACTCAGTGATGTATGGAAGGAGTTCGGTTTCGAAACGATTATTTACTTGGCTGCACTTACTGGAATTAGCCCGACATTGTACGAGGCTGCCGAAATTGATGGAGCGAATCGCTGGCAGAAAATGATTTATGTAACGCTTCCTGGAATAACAACGACTGTTGTACTATTGGCGACCTTGAGTCTAGGGAACGTATTGAACGCCGGTTTCGATCAAATTTTTAATTTATACAACCCTGTGGTCTATTCATCCGGAGATATTATTGATACCTATGTATATCGGGTAGGTCTCCTTAACATTCAATATGGCTTGGCAACGGCGGTTGGTCTGCTGAAATCCGTCATTGCGCTAGTGCTTTTGGTCATCTCCTATAAGCTAGCTTCGAAGTTTGCTAATTATCGAATATTTTGATTTGTTTAAGAAACTAGGTGGTTTACTATGGATAACTTGCGAAAATATAAATTGAGCATGACAGATTATATATTAATCAGTGTGCTTATTACGATTACGTTATTATGTTTAGCTCCGATATGGCATACAGTTGTTATTTCCTTTAGTGATAAGTCTGCTGTTGCGAGTGGGAGAGTACAATTCATTCCTATTGATTTCAATTTAAATTCTTATAAAAAAATTTTAGAAGATGATCAATTTTTTGCAGCATTTATGATATCTGTCAAACGTGTGCTGTTGGGTGGAGGAATTCAATTTGCAATTACGATTCTGATGGCTTACCCGCTCGCGCTGAACGTCTCGGAGTTTAGAAGCAGAAATCTTTATATGTGGTTCATAATATTCACAATGCTTTTCGGTGGAGGTTTGATTCCATGGTACTTGACGATTAAATCACTTGGACTACTAAACTCCATATGGGGACTCGTCATTCCTGGAGCCGTACCGGTTTTTAACGTGATTTTGCTTATGAATTTCTTTCGAGCTATTCCGAAGGAGTTGAGGGAAGCAGCACTCATTGATGGAGCAGGACCTTGGTATTTAATGCTTCGGATTTATGTTCCTTTGGGTGTTCCTGCATTGGCAACCGTCACCTTATTCAGTATTGTCGGCCACTGGAATTCGTTTTTCGATGGGCTCATTCTAATGAGTAGACCGGAGAATTACCCATTGCAAACCTATATTCAGCAATTGGTAGTAAAAATCAACTTAGAAGAAATGGACTCCGAAAAGCTTCGGGAATTGGGGAAAATTTCAGACAAAACCTTAAATGCAGCAAAGATTGTCGTTTCTATGGTTCCAATCTTAGCGATCTATCCATTATTGCAGCGTTACTTTATTCATGGGATAACGCTTGGATCCGTTAAAGAATAATCGTTGCTCCCAAAGGCGGAAAGTGGGGAAATACGTTGAAGAAATATATCGCAATTGAATGGGGAAATAGCCCAAAACATGGTCATGTTTATGTTACTAACGGAGAAATTAGCCAATTCGAGTTTGCCCAAGGCGAGGGGCAATTTCTACAGAATCAATTCGTGATGAAGAGCAATGGCCTGTGCAGGCTGCAGCTTTTGATTGAGGAACAAAGTAACAGCATCGCAAAGGAAGTTCGAAAGACGATAGTCACAATTGCAGCGGATACGAACCCATTTAGCTTTTTTCTAAGCGATGTCAATCAAGCTTGTCCGATTTACCTTTCTGATTATGGTGTAGTGGTTACCGAAGCATGCGACCCAAGATCCTATACGCAAATCTCGGAGCAGATTCGCAGTATTGGTCTTTTGACCAATCTGGAGAAAATGGAATTGGAGCCGGAGGAATCGTACGAAGCGGCGGCAAGCCATACACGGAATCAAGCTTGTCCGACATGGCTTGGGCTAAGCAGAGATATTCGTATTTTTGAAGTCAATGTCAGAGGGACGATGGGCAATACCTTCTGGCAATCCCCCTTTGCAGGTTCCGAGCTCCAGTGGGATTCGGTACAGCCTAGGCTTCATGGTTCAGAAGTAGGGTTACCAGAAAATCAGAATCAACCTGTCCGCTACCAGTACATGGTCGGTCGGGGAATCGGCTGTGTGGACGGTGTTACAAGAAGATTGGAAGAGGGCGTTCTGCCCATTTTGCATACAGAGATCGTCGATGATGACATCATCTATCATGCTGTTTCGTTTGTTTCTTATGAGAAGAGCGGACTTCGTGAGGAAACCTTGATGGGTACTCACTACTTAATTGCCGATGGCTATGGGTTTGGTCATATGCTCACAGAAGAACAGAATAAGCATCGTGAGAAACTGCTTGAGCAGGAATGGAAGCACATGGAGGAAACGGTGCTATATTACCGGGCACAAGCGGTAAATACGGCACAAGTTCCGAGATATGCTTGGTTTAAGAATGTTATACCTAACGGAGGAGCCCTTTCTTACCAGTTTGATAAGGAACATGGCATATCATCTTACGATGTTGATCGGGTATATTGCGTAGCCAAACTAAACGGAAGCCCTATCCATGCCGAAGAAAGCGCCATTCTGCTCATGCCGGGAGAAACGGCAACCTACGAGTTTTATTTACCGCATCAGCCGATTTCTCGAACACGAGCCGAGAAATTAATCATGCAGGACTATAACTCGCGGTATGTGGAATGCATTGAGTTCTGGAAGCGAAAGCTTGCACGTGGAGGGCAAATGCATTTGCCTGAACAACGGGTGGATGAAATGGTCAAGGCTGGTTTGCTGCATCTTGATCTTGCCTGTTACGGCAATGAACCGGAGGGGACGATCGTTCCGGCAATCGGCTTGTATACCGCTATAGGTTCGGAAAGCTCGCCAATTATCCAATTCATGGATTCTATGAGGTGGGGGGATGTGGCCCAAAGATCAGTTACTTATTTTCTAGACAAACAGCATGAGAACGGTTTCATTCAAAATTTCGGCGGATATATGCTCGAAACCGGTGCTTTTTTGTGGTGTATCGGTGAGCATTACAGGTATATACGTGATGAGAATTGGATTAATGAGATCAAGCCTAAGTTGTTGAAATCATATGAGTATCTAATGGATTGGCGGTTAAAAAATTGCGAAGGCGACAGAGAAGACCTCGGGTTCGGGATGCTTGAGGGCAAAACGGCAGATCCAGAGGATCCATTTCATTCTTTTATGCTGAACGGATACGCTTATCTTGGATTAAGCAGATTGTCAGAAATTCTTTCCAATTCTGAACCTGAATTATCATCAAAAATTAGGGAGGAGGCCGAAAGTTTTAAGCTGGATATTCGTTATGCATATTTCAAAGCAATTGCGCAATCACCAGTAGTTCCATTAGGAAATGGACACTGGGTTCCTTCAGCACCACCATGGGTACAGTATCGAGGGCCTTTGGCTTTATTCGCCGAAGGTGGAAAATGGTTTACGCACGGAACGTTTATGGGACGTGATTCATTATTAGGCCCTATGTATTTGATATTTCAGGAAGTCATTCAGACGGACGAGTTAGCTGCTGATTACCTTCTGCAGTATCATACCGAGCTTATGTTCACGCAGAATGTGGCATTTAGTCAGCCATATTATAGCATTCATCCCTGGGTTCACTTGAAACGAGGCGAAGTGAAGCCATTCCTTAAAGCTTATTACAACAGCTTCTCAGGATTGGCGGATCGAGACACCTATTCGTTTTGGGAGCATTATTACCAGGTAAGTCCGCACAAAACCCATGAGGAAGCTTGGTTTCTGTTGCAGACGAGATGGATGCTATACATGGAAGAGGGAGACGTGTTAAACCTGCTCCCGGGAATACCGAGTAAATGGATGGAACATGGGAAGAAGATTCAATTAGATCAAGTCGTCAGTTACTTTGGTGCCTTTTCGTTACTTGTCGAGTCGCGTGTGGATGAGGGATATATCTCCTTGAAGCTGCAGTTCCACTCGGATCGATTCCCGAAATCGGTGAGAATCAGGCTCCCTCATCCTGAAGGTAAACCTCTTCGTGAAACGAAGGGAGGCCAGTACATCAGCGCTCGGGACAGGATTGAAACTTCTCTCGAAAGCGCCAGCATCGAGGTTAGCGTTTATTTTTAACACTATGAATAGGTACGGTACGGAACCGCTTAGTAATGAGGAGGAAGAAAGACATTGGCTGTTAGAGAGCTTGTTATATACCAATTAGGCGTTAATCCGATCGTTACATTCGCTTCAAGGGAGCTGGCGTCTTATTTAAAACAAATGTCTGCTGGGTTGACGATTGATGTACAGCATAGAGAGCAATATGATTCCTTACTTGAACCGGGTATTTGGCTTGGGTTGATGTCCGAGATCGGACTAGGGCAGGAGCAGAAGCAGAAGAGCGATTCGGGTAATCTTTCTCCATCGGATGACGCGATTCATATCGATGTTGCTGACGGCAAAGGTTTTATTTCTGGTACGAATTTCCGCAGTATCCTGATTGGTTGCTATCGCTTCCTAACGGAAGCAGGTTGCCGATGGGTGCGCCCGGGCAAGGATGGGGAGTATATCCCATCCGCAGCGATCATGGATTTGAAAGTTCGTGTTGTGGAGACACCGACTTACCGCCACCGGGGTGTATGTATAGAAGGTGCGGTCAGTTATGACCATGTGCTGCAAATGATTGACTGGTTGCCGAAGGTGGGAATGAATAGCTACTTTATCCAATTTCGGGAGGCCTATACTTTCTTTGAACGATGGTATAAGCACGAAAATAATCCTTTGTTGCCTCCAGAGCCCTTCTCTGCTGAAGACGCGAGGGATCTGGTAAGTCGTCTCGAGATAGAGATCGCACAAAGAGGGTTGTCTTATCATAAGGTTGGACACGGATGGACGAGTGAGCCTTTCGGGCTTGACTGTCAGGGCTGGTACCCTGGTGAATACGAACTAGATCCGAAAATCGTGCCCTATCTAGCCGTTGTTCAAGGAAAAAGACAATTATGGGGCGGAGCTCCGATCAATACGAATTTATGCTATTCCAATAAGGATGCCAGAACAATTGTCATACAGGATATAACCAAATATTTAACATATAATCCCGGCATCGATTTGCTTCATGTTTGGTTAGCTGATCATGCCAACAATCACTGCGAATGCGACAATTGTCAGAAACGAATCCCGTCAGATTTTTACGTACAAATGTTGAATGAGTTAGATGAGGATTTAACCGCTGCCGGAATCGAAACGCGTATTGTGTTTCTTGTTTATTTAGATCTGCTATGGGCGCCTCAGATTGAGAAGATTCGCAACCCGGACCGGTTTGTGATGATGTTTGCTCCGATCACCAGAACTTACAGCCGGCCCTATACTTCCGAAACAGAGCATGTAAAACTGCCGGAGTATAAGCGGAATCAACTGGTCATATCGTCTTCGGTTGATGTGGCGATCGGATTTTTACAGTCGTGGCAGTATATTTTCGAAGGGGACAGCTTTTCGTTCGACTATCACTTCATGTGGGATCACTACTTTGATCCGGGTTATATACAGGTCGCCGAAAGACTCCATGAGGATATCCGGAATTTAAAGCAGATCGGATTAAACGGATTGATCAGCTGTCAAACCCAAAGAGCCTTTTATCCAACCGGGCTTTGCATGTACGTAATGGGAATGACGCTATGGAACGATCAACTTCCATTGAAAGACATTGTCGATGATTATTTCCGGAATGCTTTTGGAGAAGAAGGGTATCTTTGCAGTGATTACCTATCCTTATTGTCTAGGTTGTTTAATCCGCCATACTTGCGTGGGGAGGAGGAGAGTGTTAACGCGGAGCAGGCGGATATTTATAAACAAATCCCACAGTTGATCACACAATTCGAACCCGTTATTCTTAGAAATTTACAGAATGGGCACACGTGCCATGCTCAATCATGGCGTTATTTACAGCTTCACTCCACAATCGCAATCTGTTTAGCTTCGATGGTCGAAGCAAGAGCAAGCGGGGACGAGGCAAGTTGCCGATTACACTGGGAGAAGTTGAAAGTATACGTGCAGGAAAAGGAAACAGAGTTGCAATACGTATTTGATGTGTATGAATTTATATTCACTTATGAATCCAGATTCTTCAAGGAGGAATGAACATGTCAGATCAAAAGCTTGAGCAGGGGCAGGTTATGGAAAAAAGCAAAGAAGAGGTCAAAGAAGCGGAGCGTACAAACTTTATTAGCAGAAGAAAAATGCTGGCCTCGTTAGGTCTAGCAGGCGTTGCATTAGCATCAAGCACATTGCTGAATGGAGTGCCAGGAATTGGAGTGGCGCATGGCCAGACTTCAAATGGAGGCAACGACGGCGGGAATAAAAGGAAGAAAACAAGGCCGCGGGACTTGATGAATTCGGATTATTGTGAAGCAGTGACGATTGCCCAATTACGTGTGGAAGTGAATCCGAACGCGGGATGTATATTTTTCGTTACGGATGTTGGACAAGAGGGTCCTTTTTATTACGATTCAGGAGATACCACATCGTCTGATAATATAGGGTTGGTGATTGTCTCCGCATCAGGAGCTCGGTTTAAGAGAATCTTCGACGGCGCAGTCAATGTAAAGTGGTTCGGAGCGAAGGGAGATGGAGTTACTGACGATACAGCTGCTTTCCAAGCAGCGATCAGTTCTGTCATTTCTCATGGTAATCGTAATCTAATGGCGCCGACGGCTTCGTACAAAATAGCCGGAACGATATTGGTGCCGAGTGGATACAGTATTGATTTGTGCTGGTCTACTTTAGTAGGTAACGGACTTAATACGAACACGATTTTCGAATCCGCATATGTAAACGCTTTAGGCGGCTTAACTAGTAATATCGGCACGCCTCCTGAGTCCAATCGGGTAATCAATACAATAATTCGAAAAGGGATTATTCAATACTGCGGCAAAGCTTTTCATTTGTATAATTTCAACGAAGGCTGCGAATTGTCTGACTTCAATTTCTTCGAGTGCACATATAGCGTACATTCTTCGCGTCCTTTCTACTCCCGCTATGTAAATTTGATGAGCCGCGGGGTGGCTAATGGAGCCCTGAATGCGGCATTCTATTTCGACACCTATGTGAATGTCGTGGTCATGGAAAGCCTGTTTTGTACCGATCGCAAGCTGTGTTTTGAAATTGCGACTGCAGCGGAYGGGCTACTCATTCAAAATTGCTCCGCCGAATCCTGCGAGAACGGATTCAAGATATCCGGCGAAGGTAATCTGATTACATTTGAAAACAATTACTTTGAGTTCATTACCGGAACGGCTATCGACATGTCGGGCTCTCTTCGGAAAAATAGCATCACGATAGATAATAACTGGTTTCATGGCGTCAACGTTGCAATGAAAGGAACGACGGTACTGAATGGACGAGTCGGTAGGGGGAATAGGTATTTTAGCGGCAATTGCTTGATTGACTTTAGCGATGATTATTACGATTTTGTCAATGTTGAAGTGGACGAGCAAGTAAGTCCGACCAGTCAAATTCCATCCCAAGCGCCTAATCTTCTGTTAGGCGGTAAATGTGAGCTTGATCAAACCAATGTTCAATATGATCCTATATCTGGACTTGCCGTTGCGAAAGCCAAGGTTCTTCACGGGTTGATTCCATTTCTATATAACGGCGATAGCGGCGAAGTGGCCGAACAAGTTTTGTTTTGCAACGTGAGCAGCTCCGGGGGTATTCATTTTGATGTCATTGTGGACACGGGAATTGCATTTAGGCCTTCAACCATGATGTGCGCATTTCGATTAAATATTAGTGATCAAACTGATCGTTACGTTATTTATGGGAACATATATGGCGACAAGGTTATGCAATTCGATTCTACGGGGAAATTAGTGACGGTTGCAAATAACAATGGGAAGCTGCAACTCAAGGCGTCGGGCTTCTCGGATCCTCTCGGACAATATGTTTGCGAAGGTGTTGTACGTATCTTGTAAGAATGTATCCATAACGGAAGGAATGTGTATCAGATTGGTTGTTAATTTAGAGAACTCGTCTTGGATTTGGGGAGAAAGCGACGTTAATGAAGTCAATCAGTACGTAGAATTTCGGCATGAGTTTAGTATCCTTATTGTCCCGAGGACTGCAAACTTGTATATTTCCGCGGATTCGGAATATTGTGTATGGGTCAACGGTCAATTTGTCGATTGTGGGCAATATGATGATTATCCTCAGAACAAAGTTTACGATGTCCTGGACATTCACAATTTCTTGAAGCCTGGCAATAATGTACTGTGCGTATTGGCTTACTATCAAGGTGAGAGCAGCTTTCAATATATTAAAGGAAGTCCAGGTTTGATTTATGTTCTTGAAGCAGAGGGGATAGATGTCCAGAGCGGAGACCAAACGTATTTTCGAGTTTCTCGGTCATACATAAATGGCGTTGTTCCAAAAATTTCGGATATGCTTTCTTTTTCTTTCGAGTATGACGCCAGTAAGGAGGATGATTGGGTTTCCTGCAACTATGTGATGAATGGGGAATGGAAGCGAGYGGTGGCAAGTGAGCGCTCATCGGGGAAAGTGAAGACCACTTTAAGTAACAGGCCGATCCATAAACTCTCGATTAAACCTAGAAGTCCCGTTCAGATGATCTCACAAGGCGTATTCCTGAGAAGAGGAGATTCGGCATCTACCCTTGCACAGCTTATGCAAAGCGATTTTTTATCTTATCAATCTCCGGGAGTTCTATTTGAAGAGTTTGCTCCAGGTTCCTTACCTGCTGATGGGGGATTGGAGATTAAAGCCTCACCATTTTCACAATATGACGGTATATATTTGCTTCTAGACCTGGGTCGCCAAGAGTGTGGGTTTCTAGATCTGGACTTTGAATCGGAAGAGGGAACGGTTGTTAACGTTGCCTATGGTGAGCATCTTCATGATTTAAGAGTTCGTGCAGAGGTTGGCGGCAGGAATTTTGCCGCCAGCTACCGCTGTAAGAACGGGCGGCAAATTTTCACCCATACATTCAAAAGAATTGCCGGACGCTATATCCAGCTGCATATTAGCGGCGTTAGGGATTCACTTGTCGTTTACTATGCTGGACTAAGGCCAGTGGAATATCCTGTTGAATTTAAGGGTGATTTCTCTTGCCCAGACAATCTGCACAAGCGGATTAATGAGATAGCGGTCAGGACGCTTCATCTATGCATGCATGAGCACTATGAGGATACGCCATGGCGTGAACAAGCACTTTATTCGATGGACTCACGTAATCAAGCGTTATGCGGCTATTACTGCTTTGGAGAGTACGATTTCCCGGAAGCTTCTTTTGCTTTGCTTGGTGAAGGGCTCAAAGCGGATGGTTATCTGGAAATATGCGCACCAGCCGAATGCCACCTTACCATTCCTGCATTCAGCCTCTTGTGGATTATCGAACGGGCAGAGCATCTTTTGTACAGCGGAAGGCTCAATACGGCAAAAGGTGCGTTGCAGAAAGTTAATTCCATGATGGACAATTATATTTCCGATATGAGAGATAATCTGCTGACTACACCAACGAATAAAAGGTTTTGGCACTTCTATGAGTGGTCTGAAGGAATGGACGGTAGTTCTGCGTTCCAGCCGGAGTATTCGGGGCTGCAAGAGCCTCGTCTGGATGCACCCTTGAATTTGTTTTTCGTTATGGCTCTTGAGTCAGCGGCTTTCATGGCGAAGGAATGTGGCTATCATCGATTATTTGACAAATATGCTTCGTTAGCTTCCGATGTAAAAACAGAAATACACAAACGATTTTGGAACGAAGAGAAGAGAGCCTATCGTGCATATCTAGGAAAAAATTGCACGGAGGTTTATTCGGAATTGACCCAAGCTTTGGCATTGTGTGCCTCTGTTTGTCCCCCAGCTCACGCAGAAACCCTAAGAGAACGATTGTCTCTTAAAGAAACCGGTTGGGTCCCGATAACATTGAGCCACTCGATTTATAAATTTCAAGCTTTACTAGGTGATCCAGAAAAGTACGGCCAAACCGTGTTAGACAATATTGCTCAAGATTGGGGGCACATGCTCTATAACGGAGCAACGAGTTTTTGGGAAACTCATAAAGGAGCAGAAGACTTCGCAAATGCGGGGAGTTTGTGTCATGGCTGGTCGGCTATCCCTGTTTATTTTTATTACGCATATGTACTTGGGGTGAGACCGATTGAGCCAGGGTTCAAGACATTCACGGTAGAACCATTAGCTTCAGTATTTCAACAAGCTTCAGGAATCGTTCCTACGCCTTATGGCAACATTCATGTGAGCTGGGAAAGAACTACGAATGGGCTCATTCGTAACCTGACACATCCTGATGAGATTGGTTGTATGAACGACTATTAAACACATTGGAGGAGTTTTAATGACAGGTATAGGAACAACAGGAATTATATTAATTAGCTTGGTGGCTCTGATCTTATTCGGGCCTAGTAAGTTACCGGAACTGGGAAGGGCATTTGGCAGGACGCTCAAGGAGTTCAAGAATGGGACAAAAGAATTAATGAGTGAGGAAAGTTCTAATAAGATTGAAAAATCAGAAATTATAAACTTAGATGAAAAGGGGAGTGGCGCTTGACTAATGAAACGGACAATGCTTCCTTAATAGAACATTTGCAAGAGCTCCGAAATCGGTTCATTTGGGTTATAGGGGTATTCCTAGTATCATTAATCATTGGTTTTTTTATAACAAATAAAATATTCGAGTTTTTAAAAAGTGAGCCGACTGCAATTGCCATTACGTTGAACGTCTTTTCACCTTCGGATGGTATTGGGATTTGGATGAAATTCTCATTTACTATCGCATTATTTATTTCGCTTCCGTATTCTCTCTATCAGTTATGGGCTTATGTTCGACCTGGTTTACTCTCACATGAAAGAAGGGCGACGATCAGGTACATTCCCTATGCGATAGCTATGTTTATTTTTGGTTTACTATTTGCATATTATCTTGTTTTCCCTATGGCCTTCTATTTTACGTTAAACATTACAAGACAGATGGGATTGCAAGAAACTTATGGTATTGCTCAGTACTTCTCGTTTATGATTAATATTTTATTGCCGGTTGCACTGCTTTTTGAGCTTCCGATTATCGTTATGTTTCTAACTAGAATAAAGCTCATAAATGCTAAGGTTTTGAAAAAACTCAGAAAGCTGGCCTATTTAATATTAATCACTGCTGCTGCTGCCCTAACCCCTCCTGATATTATTTCGGATGTTCTTGTTGCTGTTCCTTTAATTTTACTTTTTGAAATCAGTGTTTATTTGTCAAATCGGATTTATCAAAATAATATTTAAACGTGAATCCGTTTATCGGCGAGTTAACCTTAAATGGAGGGGACTACCCGAACATCAATCATTTTTTCGGGAAAATAGTTGATCTCATATTGCTGATAGGTATTATCCCCTTTAAGTAGATACTCTAAAAACCCATGTTTTAACATGAGAAAATGAGTGTACTGGAGGGGATTTTTGTATGGAAAACCATCCCCTTGAGTTGATGATTCTATAAGCTATATGAGCAGCAGGATGATGATGGCCGTGTCGTCCCCTTCTCAAAACAGTATTCTAATCCAACAGCACGACTCAGTTAAAGGAAATTCCTTAACCGCGCAAGACCAATATTCCCAGTCTAATAATCTATTATCATTAAACTCTTCTTTATTTCACAGCTAAGAGTAACCCGAGGAAAGATAGTAAAACACCGATAACCAAACAAGTAACAAACAAGCTGCGTCTATCTTTTTTATAACTTGGATACAGCAAAGCAAGAGCTAGAAGCCCCATTAGTATTAGGATGAGAGAAGATCCATTCCAGCTCCATTGCAGTGTTAACTCCTGCACATTGCCATGTAGGAACTTAAAAAACAATGAAGGAGATGGTTGTTCAAACTCGTCTTCATGTGGAGGCTCTTGAACGCCCATATAGGCTGTAATGATAAGAACAGAAAGGGCGACTAGAGTTTCCATACGAAGCCACCACTGCAATTTTCGTTCGTTTGTTCCGTTGACCGTTAGCTTTGTAAGGAAACCATTCATAAAGCCGAGCAAGAGGAGCGGCAGAAATACGAGATGCTTTAGAAGGAGAGCTTCTCCGTAATTGATTCCCCAAGAATTAAGATATCCTTCAACAAGTACTGACATCATAACGAATCCAGCTGCAATTATAAGCACAATACTGCTAATCGATAGTGGTGTAAACCAACGGATAAACGCTTTCCAATTCATGTTGCCTTTAGTAAACCACGCAACCAAAATAAGCGTTCCTAACCAGATGGATACGGCTGCAACATGAACAGATTGGGAGAGGAAGCCCCATGCAGAGAAACCGGCCGGATGGCTAGCCCATCCATGTGCCAAAATGCTGCCTAACCAAGCGACGGCAAGTGCCCACTTCGTCCATTTTTGATGAAGACCACTTAACACTGTTATCATATACATGCTGGTACAGATAATAAGGTTCCAAATCCAGGCGTTCCCGTAGGAGTAATCTTTTAATACGATAAGTAAAAGTTGAAGGAAAGGAATATCTTCGGCAAAATCACGCAGGCTAATGGCTGTTCTTAGAATAGAGAAGAACGAGAATGCTGGAATTCCTAAAATAGCATTTTGAAATAAAACATATGGCGCTTTAATAGCTGGTTTAGAGTGGTCAGGAATAAATTGGAGTAATAGATAACCACCAGTAAACGCAAATGATAAATAAAGCAGTGTTTCAAAAAAGTAGATGTACATATCTTTCAGCTCCATTACTATGGTGAGATTCACCTTCTAATAGTACCTCCAAGGCGACATTCATCCAACTCATTTTTTCTTAAATGAAGAAGGGGAATGTGTATGTCTGCTGTTCGTGGATTATGACCGCTTTTGTAAAGGCGTTAATCGATCTCAAAGGGTTTAGCGGTACTAGACCAGCAGATGTATCAGCCTTCAAGCTAGTACTTGGCTCTGCGATCTCCACGTACCTGGGATGGGGTACTTACGCGTTCATACATGGTTCCTTCATTTTGACTGGGGAAAATCTCGAATCGGGGTGAGATCTGTAATATTATTGCTGTCTAGCGTTAAGGATCTAAAAATATTCCACTGGGAATATTTTCATCTACAAGTTCTATATCGGTATGGACTGGAAGTTAATTTTGTGCTTATTGGAAATATTGTGTGTGAATTTCAARGGGGACCTCGAGGAATATTTAGCATTTTTGTAGGAAAATAAAATTCGGTATTGACAATTCAGGAAACAAAGTATACTTTTTGTATTATGCACAAAATATTATATATAATATTTAAAGGAGTTAAAAACATCTTAGAGCTAGATGCTAGGAGTAGAAAAACTAATGTAACGAAGTGTATCTAGGGGGTGACTGGGAAGAAGATCAACTCCAAAGTATCTTTATCAGATCGCACACGAGGTCATAAGGTCATTGGCAGAATACATTTTATTTTCTAGAGAAAAGGAGGGATGTTATGAAACATATAAAACGCTCTTTAATTGGATTGGTTTCTTAAGTATGTTTTGCATGATGGTCGAAGGCTTTTACTCTTGCAGCCTAGATGATGTCAACCTAATTTTCGGCCCCGTAGTAGAAGGGGTGATTGTATATTTCCCAGCAGGAAATATTTATTGAATGGCACAGGTTCTGAACTTCTGCTTATTACAGGATAAATACAACTTCTCGGAGCTGGGGCGTGATTGTTCCAAGCTGGTGGAGCTATTATGGAGCAAAGGATGAATGCTGTGAACCTTACAAAGACGGTGTTGATTATTAGAGAAGATGAGTTGAGTGGGTATTTAGTAGAACAATATCTGAGCAAGGACGGCTGGCGTACAATTGTCATGAAATGGGGTCAACAATGTATGCGAATACTCGGGGATGATCCGCCGGACCTAACCATTCTCGAGTTGAGAACGCAATCTGCCCGCACAGAGTATCTATGTCAGAGAATTAGAGAGCGTTCTCACGTTCCAATTATTGCCGTAATGCCGCCGAAAGCGGACCTAAAACCGATTGGCGTACTGTACCAAGGTGCGGATGATTACCTTATGTCACCGATTGATCCTGACGAGCTCGTCGCCAAGGCACACGCGGTGTATAGGCGTTCCGCGATATACGTCAATCAAGCCTCGCATTCGGTCAGTTATGGCTACGGTAGGCTGCTGATCGATTATCGAAGGCTATATGTACAAATCGATGGGCGGCAGGTGGCGCTTACCAACACGGAGTACAGTCTGCTGACGACGATTTGCGAGGGAATCAACCGAATATTGACCCGCACTGAACTGATGCGCAACATTCTTGGCTACAGGAGTGAAGTGGATACGCGATCGATCGATGTTCATATTAAGAATATTCGAAGAAAATTAGAGGCTAATCCGAGAGAACCCGAGATTCTGCTGACTGTAAGAGGAAGGGGATATAAAATAGGTCTCACAAAAGACAAGATGAACGAAAACGTCGTATAAATTATGTAAAGGAAGATATAACACAGCCCTTCAGGCAAATGCC
>NZ_JBFUHJ010000072.1:0-20900 GCF_056402455.1 Paenibacillus sp. P4_A7
ATCTTAAAGATCGTTTAGCTAATGAGCCTTCAAATTGAAGGCTTTTTCTAAGTGACTTGAAAGTATTCGAGGTCTTGTTCATGAAAATCTTCTTATAGTAGAGAGTCCCACCAAGAAACAGGAGGCTTGGGATCATCTGTCTGGGGTTTCAACTTTTGCTTCGATTCTTGCTGAAAAGAGAGGACAAGATTCGGAAATTGCTGCGATTGCTGGGTTTCTCCACGATTTTTATTTCTATAAAACCGGGATCAAAGATTTCCCTGGTCCCAACAGCGCAGATGCTGTAAGACCTATAATACGCGGCATCCAAACTTTTACCAACGAAGAGCTGATTGTCATTCTTCGCTCGATTTTTTATCAAGAAGATAGACATCGAGTCCATGGCCCCTACGAAGAAATTATTAAGGATGCTATTTTATTGCAGATGAACTTTCAGAATACTGGAAACGATCCATCAATGGCGGATATACAAAGACTACCTAATGTGTTTGTTGAATTGGGAATCCCGGACGAGCATGTAAAAGCGGAATCCAACATCGACAAGGGAACGAAAAACCGGAACGCTGAAGACAGACGTCTTAAGCTGGCTGATTTAGCAGAGATGCTTGCAGCGCAAAAAATTATTGGCATCCCGGAAGATGAACTTTTTCGGGAAATTTGCAAGTATTGGCCGGATTCAGATATCTATAACGTACTTGAAGGGAAATGGTGCGCAGCATTCGTATACTACTGCTGTATGCAGGTTGGAATTCTACTACCAATTCGATATCCGAACAGCACTTACCGATTAGCTGGGGTTGGCGCTTGGTTGGATTGGGCCCAGTTACCTGAAACCGGCTTTTTCTATCACGACGAACATGATGGCTTTAATCCACAACGTGGTGATATTGTTATTTACGAGAAGCTTCTAACCGATGATTCTCATGATCATATCGGGATTGTTCTTATATGTGATGATAATAAAATATTGGTTGCAGAAGGTAATAATGACAATAAAAACTTCTCCAGCGTTCTTTATAGGGATAGGGGTCATTGTATTCTCGGATATATCCGAATAGACAACGGCTATCATTTCCAGTTCACTGGGGAGTATACACCGATCCAAAGTAGTTAAAACTTTTTTTGGTAAAACGTTCAGCGAGTTATGGTTTTATTGGTTTTCGTATGCAATACTTTCATCTAAATTTTTAAAATATATCATTAAAATACTATAACAAACTAACCGTTCTCTATAATCATTATTATTCGGAGTTTAGCTTGCGAAACGTTCTAACGAGGGAATATTATGATAGGTTAATCATTGCTTTTCACGACGATAATCTGTTTATCGGTACTTATAAAGTTCGACGATTAATTTCGACTAAAATGATATAGCTAGAGCTCATTTTGCCCTTAGTACAGGGAGAAATGAGCTCTTTCTCTTTTATCGGTTTCCAGTATATAGTGAATGACTAATCAGCTAACCTCAAGCCAAATGAAATAAATAAACGTTCATTTGTAACTTTTTACCACTACACGGCGTTTAATTGATATTGAGAGGAGATGATGCAACACAATGAGAAAGAAATGGACTGGATATGCGATCGTATTTTCATTATTGGTAGGCTTGTTGATGCCTGCGGGACAAATTAAGGCCGCAGAAAATAGCGTGAAGGTTACTCTGCCCAATTTTGAGGTGAAACTGAATGGCCATACAGTAGAAAATCAGTACCGGGAATATCCACTGCTGGTTTATCGCGATGTTACCTATATTCCGATGACCTGGAATGATACCAGAATGCTTGGTTTGGAGGCCATTTGGTCGTCGGCAGCTGGATTAAACATTAAGCAAAGCAAGGTAACCTCTTCGTATGAGACTTACAAGTCCAAGAGTCGCAATGCGACCACGTACTCCGCCAAGATATCTACATCGGCCATCACGGTCAATGGTAAGGTGATAAACAACTCTAAAGAAAAATATCCGTTGTTAAGCTTCCGGAACGTTACATATTTCCCACTGACTTGGCGTTTTGCGCATGACGAATTCGGATGGGAATATAAATGGAAAGCCGCCAGCGGACTTAGTATTACGTCTCATAACCCTCAGTTGCAAACGGTTGGCCTTCCCGCATTTGCTACAGATAACGATGTTGCCCTTTTTAAGGGGCATTATTATTTCGTGGACACAAAGGCCACCTCAGTCCATATTTATCGAGCTCCAGTAAATCAGCTGTCTGCCAGGAAAGAGATATACTCTTATACCTTCGACAAAGACTCGGACTTTCGGCAGGATGATGTAGCCTTTATAATCCGCGATCATGCGCTGTGGTTTTCTTATCATCGTGGCTCAGGGAGTGGGGGTTCAGATGTGTTCATCAGAATTGGTGATGATGGGAAGACGAAGGTGGTCGATACGGGATATTCTCGTGATTTCCGGGATACGCCCTTCGGTACGTTAATTATCGATAATAGATTTGATAATGAATCTGGATACCTATATTTTAAGGAAGGTACCAAATATAAAAGTGTTGGGGATCTGGATACCTTGAGGTTCGCTCATTCTGAGAGTGAGAATGGTCTATCGGCAACGACTGTCGTAGGAGACTACGTTTACGTATTATTAAATAGAGCTGCAAATGACCCCTATTTCATCTACAGAATCAACCTGAAAACGAATAAGACAGAGAAGATTGTTGATGAGTCAACCAACTGGTTCCGGATTGCGAATAACAAGCTTTACTATACGAACAATGACGAAGGCAACGTGTTATATTCAGCTACGTTGGAAGGAACAAATCAGACAAAGCTGTCCGAACATGCTGTGTCATGGTTTGACAGTATCGACGGCAACCTATTTTACACATCGAAGAAAGATTCAAAGCAGTTTGAGTTGTACAAGGTTAATACAAGTGGAAAAGATACTCTTTTATCGACAACGCCGTTTACCAGTGTTCAAGTGATAAACAAACAACTTGTATGCCTGCTTGGAAGCAACGATGGCGTCGTACTACTGGACAGTGAAGGGAGCTTGCTGCTTAAAGTAGCAGAACCAATTAAACGTCTTCTTACGTCCGATAATGGGATATTGCTCCAAAATTCTAAAAATTCTTCTCTAAAAATTATTCGTTAAACGAAATTCCGAATAATATTAACAGCAGTCGGTCAAAACGACCGGCTGCTTTTCTGTTTTAGTATCGTACAGATGTTTCTGCAAACCAAGTCAATTATTTGAAGCTCCTAATGAGCAGTAATCTTCAGTTATACATGAACTATATTTCCCAGCCTGTGAGAGGATCGAGTATGATTGAATCATACATTTTGACGAGAGTAGAGGTGTGAAATTACATATGCAAATTGAGGATATCATTAACGACTATAATAAGAATGAGACTATACCCTTCTCTGGTGCAATATTAATTGAAAACGAACGAGAGATCATATTCAAACAAGGCTATGGTTATGCAAATCGTAGTGACAAGATAAAGAATAAGACTAACACACGGTTCGGTATGGCATCAGGCTGCAAAGTTTTTACCGCAGTGGCCATTTGTCAGCTCGTAGAGAGAGGGCTATTAGACTTTGATACTTTTATAAAAGACTGCCTAGAGATTCCTTTCCCCAACTTTGATCCGAAAATAACGGTGCATCATCTACTTACTCACAGCTCAGGGATACCCGATTATTTTGATGAAGAATTCATGAGCAATTACGGAGATCTTTGGAAATCAGTACCTATGTACTCCATCACATCTCCAAAATGTTTCCTTCCCATGTTTCAAAATAATAAGATGAAATTCACTCCCGGTGATCGGTTTTCTTATAGTAATGCCGGCTTTATTTTACTTGGGTTAATAGTAGAACAAATAGCAGGGATGACCTTTCAGAATTATGTGGAGGAAAATATTTTCCGCATCTGTGAGATGAATGATTCAGGTTACTTTCATTTGAATCAATTACCCGAACGAACAGCATTCGGATATATAAACAGTGGGTTGACTTGGAAAACGAATATTTATTCAGTACCGATTGTCGGTGGCCCAGATGGTGGTGCTTTTACTACAGCTCACGATTTATCTAAGTTCTGGAGCGCATTGATGGACAACCGATTATTATCGAAACCACTAACCGAAAAAATGTTAACACCTCTTATAAAAGATAACGATTATATACATTATGGATATGGTGTATGGATACTGATAATAAATAATGAGATATTTAAATATTTTGTGATGGGAAGTGATCCTGGGGTTGAAATGCAATCCTCAATGTACCCAAAATCAAAATTATATGCCCATATATTAGCCAACATAGATAATGGTGCTGGATCAATAGCAACTAAAATTGATGAACATATACAAAGTGAGCAAACAGGTATCGACAGTTAAACAACAGGTTGACGAAGGGGGATTTCCAATGAAGATAGAATTGGCAGCGGAAAAAGATTATAAGTACATTGTTGAAAACGATAGACATATTCCTGAGACACTTGTAAAAACGAAGATTAAAGAAAAGGAGATCTTTATACTTAGAGATTCAGAAAAAGAAATTGGTTGGATGAGATATGGATACTTTTGGGATAACATTCCTTTTATGAACATGCTATGGATTGATGAAAAATATCGAGGACAAGGAATCGGTAAGAAAGTTGTACTGCATTGGGAAGAAATTATGCGCCAAAGAGGATTTAAACTAATAATGACGTCGACGCAATCTAATGAAGAAGCACAACATTTTTATAGGAAAATGGGATATCGTGATGCTGGATGTCTACTTTTGGAGACTCAACCTCTTGAAGTAATACTAACAAAATATCTCTAAGATTTTTTGATAGAATTTACATTGATGTATTTTGGATAGCTGATAGAGAAGTGAAGTGAAATGGTCGCTGCATAGAAGGGCGAAACGCACTTTTTATTCCAAATGATATAAATTTAATTAAAATAAGTAACTTACATCAACCTCTATTCGTCTATCTTAAAGGAAGATTCGGATAGTGGGAAGGGGGGGTAGAGAATGCGGATTGGGAAGAAGGAATTTGCGAGACTCCTGCTAGCAGGAATCCTTATGGTAAGCTTTCAATGGCCGGTACAAGCAAGTGCTGAGACGAAGCCGGTAACGATCTCTATCAATAACGAGAGCGAGCAAGGCTTCAGCCATTCACCTATGCTACTAGAAGGTTCAGTCTTTGTTCCGCTCAGGGAAACAGGCACAATGTTAGGCTACTCAACGACGTGGATTCCGGAAGGGAAACGAATTGTCATTCAAAACCCGGACACAAGAATCGAACTGAAACTCGGAAGCAAGGAAGCGCTCGTCAACGGTGCCAAACACACTCTGATAGCGGCTCCACATAACAGGAACGGTACCCTATATGTCCCAATACGGTTCATTGCCAAAGCGTTAGGCGCAAATGTTGTCTGGAATGCAAAGGAACGGCGAGTTGACCTCAACATGGTGAATCCGTTTCTCTACATTTATTATGGCTATGCAGGATATTGGCTGGATCGATCAAATGGTAAGCTGTACGTGGGCAGGCAGGACAAATACGTAAAGCTGGTCGCCGATACTAAGGCAAAAATTAATGGGAATGTCATGGTGATGATTGAATCTTTGTCCAATGATTCAGTAGTACTGAAGTTTCAGGACAACTACGGGGAGCGAAACAATAACAACGATATTTACAAAATGGTTCTGGACGGCAATGATCGGTTGACTCTGGATACAATAGTGCAATATTCAAACCATCCTGTCCGCCCAATCGATTGGTCCTTCACCGGGAGCGCCCTCTTGCTCGACGGATCAATCTTATATGAGGTGAACCATGCTGGGGTGCAGGCAAAGCACGATCTATCTGCGATTACCGGGTATGAGGACACCAGCTTTCAGGTGGAATTCTATGATGACAACTACATGGTCGTACGCCCGCACACAACAGGTTGGTTGACACTTGTTAACAGGAAGACGAACGAGACCGTCAGGTTGGCCGAGGTGCTGCTGGATAAGGAGAAGTGGGAAATTTACGCGTCCTTTGACAAGAACGACCCATTATTCGAACAATGGGATGGACTTCATATCGTGACACGCAATGGAAACAAACTGGAGCTGGGCTATTATTCGTTCTCGGATAACACAAGCTCGGAATTAGTTTACAAGTTGAACTAATGGAAATCTTTAAAGAGACCTTACAAAACGTTCCGACGTTTCGTAAGGTTTTTTGTATCCAGATTGATCGCTTTTACATAAGGAAATGTGGAAGAGTGAATTAAACTAAATGTCTAACCGAAAGATAGCAAGGGAACTTGACAGGACACCTTTCGGTGTCCTATAATCAATTAGACAACAAAAGGTGTCCTATTAGGTATTTATGAAGATTATTCAATGACATCACTGGAAATAATAATGAAAAGGTGGGGGTGATTTTGAACGATAAAGGTCAGGTTAGGGATGTTTATGACGCTGTTGCCGATCCAACAAGGCGAAAATTGCTTCAAATGTTGGCTAATGTTGAAGAATTACCACTACATGAGATAACGGTTCATTTTCAAATGGGTCGTACAGCAGTTTCTAAGCATTTGGCTATCCTTAAAGATGCAGATCTCTTAATTACTCGAAAGGTTGGTAGAGAAACGAGGTATCGGTTGAATGCCACTCCATTGAAAGAAATTAAAGATTGGGTATCTTTTTACGAAGGATTCTGGAAAGAAAGAATGGTTAAATTAAATCTTATATTGGAGGAAAAAAAATGAAACMAGATGTATCATTAGATTTTCAATTTACAAGTTCAATCGAGCAGGTGTGGAACGCTTTAACTGATTCGGATACTCTTGCGAAATGGATTTGGGATAATGATTTCAAGCCAGTCGTTGGACATAAATTTCAATTTCGGACAGAGCCTTCCGAATGGTGGAATGGAATTGTAGATTGCGAGGTGCTCGAAGTGGCCGAGCCTCATATATTATCTTACACTTGGTTAAGTGCCGGAGAAAGCACTACGATTACATGGACTTTGAAAGAAGGTTCAGAAGGAATTATCCATCTACATCTCGATCAATCTGGATTTAGTGAAGAAACAAAAGCCCGCCAGGGTGCCATCGAGGGAGCAACATACGCTTGGAAGAACTTTGGTGATCAGCTAGGGAAAGTCTTAGCATAACTGTAATAATGACTTCTTCATCCTCAATGATGACTGCTTTTCAGGAATAACCTATTAATCATTTTATACAAATAAACCATTCTTCAACAATAGGGCGCAATTCCGTAGCAAGAATTGTGCTCTTGCTTTATGATAAGGGCGCTTTTCCGGACACGGAAAGCGTCATTTTTAATGAAATAAAGGATTGTGTTAAATAACAAGAAGTTTAGAAATTGGTAATTGAAATTTTAGAGAATGGAGTGGATATCACTGTGAAAATAAATCAATTAATTGCGAACAATATTAAAAAATTAGATGCAGTACTACCAGTAGATAAATCGCTAGCAATTGCCGGTTTGTCTGGATCTGGTAAGACAACTTTTTGTCAAACAATTGGCGAAGAATCCAAGAAGCGTCTCGTTTCCTTGTTGCCAAAGGCTGAATATCAGTATTTATTTCCTAATATTATGGAAACCAATTTCAGTGCCATCAAGATGGAAGAAATGCCACTTGTTCTTTTTCTAGGGAGATCATCCATTTCTTCAAATCCACGTTCAACAATTGGCACGCATACTGGCGTGTTTACAGAGATTCGTGTCGCTCTTGCTGAAAAATTTAATCTTTCTCCAGAAGTATTTTCATTTAATAATGAATTAGGCTGGTGTCCTGATTGTAAAGGTCGCGGAACTACTAAAAATATCGAATGTAAAAAGTGCAAGGGGAAGCGCTACAGTCAAGAAGTTGAGCAATATAAAATCGAATTATTTGATCAAGGACAGAGTATTTCCGATATCAACGATTTAAGCATTGAAACCATTTTTTCACTAGCAGAAGTTTTAAAAATTAGTGACGGTAAACAACAAATTCTAAAAAATATAATCAATATGAATATTGGTTATTTAACACTAAATCGCATTATGGGCACATTGTCAGGTGGAGAATTAACACGACTTTATTTGGCAGAATTTATGGCAACAAGTGAAAATACCGTTATTATTATTGATGAAATCTCCGTGGGTCTTGATCACCAAACACTATTGAGAATTTTAGAAGAGATCAAACAATTGGGGTATAAGAATCAAATTTGGTTCATTGACCATTCAGACGCGGTGCTCGACACAGCGGATACGCACTTGTTTTTTGGACCTGGTAGTGGTAAATATGGTGGGAAAATAGTTGAAGAATCACCACGACCAGAACCAATCAGTTGGGAACAAAATCAAGCAATTCCAACAGAATACTATCAATTTCAAGATCTTTACTGTCGTAATATTCAAATGGCCGAAATTCAGATTCCTAAAAATAGACTTGTAACTTTTACGGGTGAGTCCGGATGTGGTAAATCTACACTTGTCAATGAGTGTATGGCCAAAGATTTTCTAAAGCGATATCCTAAAGATAAACTGATAATAGTAGGGCAAGATCGAAACCAATCGATTACCAGTCGGTCAACTGTTGCGACTTTTCTTGATATTAAAAAGAAGCTTACAAAATATAGTGACGATATTGATGATATTTTTCAGCGCTCGATTGAAGATATTATTGAAGAACTGCCAAATGAAGACATCGCGCATAAACGCTTAAGCTTATTGATCAAGCTTGGACTTGGTTATTTGACGTTGGAAAGAAAAACACAATCATTATCGACCGGTGAATTTCAATGTGTCCATTTAGTTTCTGAGCTATTTGCAGGTTCAAGAAACCCAAATACGCTTTTTATTTTTGACGAGCCTTCAAAGGGCTTATCACAAAATATTTTAAATCAATTCATTGACAGCGTAAGGGTCATTCTGCAGGATGAATCTGTCTCGATTATTATGATTGAGCATAATTCGTATATGCTAGAAAGCTCTGATTTTATCATTGATTTTGGTAAAAGACAGCTTGCACCTGTGGAGCATCTTGATGTCGTCAGTCATGATGATTATTATCGTCATAAAAACAATGCAGACGTTGTTACTCCATCGCAAATTTTTTCAACACTTAATCAAAATAATGGAATTAACTACTTAAAAGAAAATCAAGTTGCCTATTTTAAAAATGCAGAAAACGTCTATAAGGGTGGTATCTTAAAAAGCTTATCATCAATGGCCCGTCTCATTTATGGTGAATACGAATCTGATACACTTGCACCCGTCATCGCCATTGATCTGGAACGGCACCTATATAGTCAATATAGTTTTCTCTATGAAATTGGTGGCTTGATCAACCATATTGTAGCGGCACATCCAACCAATAAAGATACGAGTAGCTTCGATTTCTATTATCAAGACAATCATTGTCCATGCTGCTCGGGTCGCCGAGTGATTGGGAAATTTGATTTTGATATTGTTATTCAGGACAAAACCGTGCCATTCTGGGATGGCTTATTGCATCCAGATGCGATGGAGGTTTTAAAGTTCTATCAATTTTCAAAAATACAATTCATCTTTGATGAGATTAAGAATGAGCTTGGTCAGGATATAAGCAAAAGTTTTAACGAGATGACCGAAGCCGAAAAACTTACCTTTTTATACGGGTATTGGGAAAAGTCATTTTATGATAAAGCAAGCAAGGCTTCGAGGACTTGGGAGGGCTTTAATCACATCATTGGAAACTATATATTTATATCCAAATCGATTATAAAAGAGCATATAAAAGAATCCAAAGAAATGATTACCTGTCCAATCTGTCAAGGGACTGTGTTAAATCATCATAAAAAGCTAAAATTTGGCGACACGGATATTCGTGAGATTATTCAGCAGCCTATTGATCAAGTCATGAAAACCGTTGGTGGATTACAGGTGCTAGAAAAAATGAAAGACATTGTCGGCGGCGATATGGTTTTGACGGAGGATGTCTCTCTATTGCCTAGGGAAACACAAGTCGCCCTGAAAATGCTTGAACTAGAGCTGGCAAGCTTTGCGCACTATGAAATGGTTTTACAAAATGTCCTGCCATTCTGGGGCAGTATTAGCGGCAGTATCGAATCCATCAGCATTAATAATCGGATCAGCATCTGTGATTTTGCCAATATCACCGAAACAAGAGAAACCATCATTGATAAGTATTTCACTAATGGAAAATACAAAAAACTGACCTATGTCTATGAAGCGTTTGGTTACAAAAAAATTGTCACCTTAATTAATAAAATCAAAGCAAGTCAACCATGTCCATTCTGTAAAGGAAAGAAAGTAATTTCGGAAGATGGGCTTCATGATGGCGTCTATAAATTAACGATACCATGTGTTAGTTGTTATGCAAGTGGCATCAATGATGAAGGGCGTACGGAAATCGTCGATGGCATAGATGTACAAACATGGTTGACTGGCAAAGTAAGTGATGTTGTTACTGAAGGCTTAAATCTTGATACTGTTGCAGATATTCCAATTTTCAATCGTATTCGTGAGTTGAATAAACAAGAAATGATGGCGATTTACCAATTCCTTGAGCAAAACAATTAAACTAGAATATAGTGCTAGATGTCAGTCAGTGAAGAAAACTCGTTTGTAATAATGAATTGCAAATGATTTTTTTCTATGAAAGTATTAATTACGTTATCAACAAAAAATTTATGGGGTGTAATGGCTCATGGAAATCAGACTGGATTATATCAAAGTGCAACCCGAAGCTTTACAAACACTTTTGAAATTAGAAGGGTATGTGATAAAGAGCGGTATTGACCACAAACTGCTGGAGCTGATTAAAATTCGTGCCTCGCAAATTAATGGCTGCGCCTACTGCCTTGATATGCATACGAAAGATGCGCGTGCGACCGGGGAGACAGAGCAGCGATTGTATATGCTTAGCGCATGGCGGGAAGCACCGTTCTATACGGAAGCGGAGCGTGCCGCAATAGCATTAACGGAAGCTGTGACCAAAATTTCAGATGCTGGCGTGCCGCAGGAATTGTATGAGCAAGTCCGCAAACATTTTGATGAGGGCCAATTTGTCAATTTAATTATGGCGATTAATGCAATCAACTGTTGGAATCGAATAGCGATTTCAACGGGTATGGTACCTGGTGAATATCAGCCGGCCGAACGTAAATAATAGATTTTCACAGACCGACCTCAGGTAGGTATACAAACCAAAAACACTTTCGTTGGGTCCTTATTTCACATTTTATTGAGAATAATTGCCCAAGTGAATTTAACCAAGAAGGCAGCAGATCTGAGATCTGCTGCCTTTCTTCGTCGGTATTAAAATGTTAACGTCAGGCACTCGCAAATTATCTGCAAATCTTAACGTAGACGCATATTTGTCCTTACTACGTGTAGATGGAACACTGGTTAATGTCGGTGCACCAGCCGAACCAGATCAATACAATGTCTTTTCATTGATTATGAGTCGTCGCAGCATTGCTGGTTCACTCGTTGGTGGAATTCGTGAAACTCAGGAGATGCTCGATTTCTCTGCACAACACGGAATTGCACCAAAGATTGAAGTTATTCGGGCTGATCAAGTGGACGAAGCATATCAGCGTGTCCTGCGCAGTGATGTGCGTTATCGTTTTGTTATCGATATTTCCACTATGTAATATTTATTAAAATTTAGATCAACTGCTAGAGATGGGTGGTCAATTACTGGCTAGCCCATCTTTTCCTTTCTTATAACTGGATATTTAAACTTCTATTCACTTAACAATGAACCCAACTGTTCTGCTAATATTTGATGGGTTACATTGTAATTGTCATCGAGCACAACCTCAATGTGATCAGCCAAGCGGATTGGATTATCGTAGGATAGTGTATTTTTTTCATGAGGTCCTGATTTTATATACAATTTTTTAATTTAATTAAGTTTGTAAAATTTTCATTGAATAATCTTTAAGTTGACGGGATATCCTAATAACTCAAATGCCACCATCCAAATCCAATAACCAGCTACACAGCCATTTACTTTACAAAATCTAAGGAGGTAGCGTTCTTATATGAGTGGGAAACCTCAATTCACAGCTGGACAAGAGTTAAGAACTGATAGCGATATTCGTAATGCGATGTTAGAAAAAGAGCCTATTATGGTCTATCAGGACCTTATGCGATTGAGACCTCCTTTGCCAATTATTGCATACAATGATGATATAGTAAAAATTGCTGACGGCACTACCTTTCTTCGAAGGGTAACAAAATTCTACACTTTAAGTGATGAAGAAGCAGCGGTTTATAATTCCAATTCAAATAAATAGAAGGAGGCGCGTTTTACCTCTTTCTTTATTATGAAAGTCGAGTTTTATTAGAGGGATGAAGAAATTGTCGGTTGACAAGAATATGAGCCGATTATTTTCCGCGTAAATCGCGGTTTTTTTGTTTTATCGGTACATATTCTTGTCAATGTACAATGTATAGAATATGTAAAATTGCCAAAGTGCTATTAAGTTTTCTCAAGAAGGCTCACTTATTCGTTAAATTTGTCAACTTGATAAGGGACGATAGATAATGCTCTATAGGAATTCTAACGGGTAACGTCAGTTGAACAAATAGTAGGCAGTTTTCTGCGGCAGCTGCTCCCTTTCATTATTAAGTGAAGCTAACTGACAGGATAGCATAATAAATACGTCAAGGCAGCCGACCAGATCGATTGGCTGCCTTTTCTAGGCTAACAGGAGATTACGTCAATGAACAACTGAAAATTTTTCGTTTGATTACCACAATAAAATCTAAAAACAACTAACCGCCATTGAGGTTGCTTCTTATTCTTTATTACTTTACCGATCCTCCTTACCTACGGCGGTCTTACTTCAACTTCGCTTCCAGCCAATTCAATTGGGCTTGAAAACGAAGCTGTTTTATCCCCGCCTTCGTCAGATCCGGTAGGCCATCCTCCGTCGCGACCAGCACCAGCCGCGAATCGGTGTTCCAGCCAACCCTCGCGCCAAAAGTCTCGAGCACCAGCCGCGCGGGGATATATGTACGGCCTCCGGTTATTCGCGCCGGAGTGGTAGATAGCGCTTTCCCGTTTACATAAATGGTATTGGAATCTATCGGCAGCTTTATCGTTGTGCCGTCTTTGTTGGCAGTCACGACGCGCGCCTTGGGATCCCAAGAGATGTCGGCTCCCATTTTCTCCAGCAACTCACGAAACGGTACTAGCGTGAATCCATTTTGAACCAGAGGTTCATTATCCAACTTAAGCAGTTCGTTGTTCCAARCAATCGCCGCTTTATATCTGATGCTTCCGGACGGTACTACAGCGTCGATCAGCCAATCACTAGCAGGAGGGAAGGGATGATCGACGGGTTTGTTTACAAAGTCGAGCCATTCACCTGTATTCGCGTCAATGGACGGTTGGTCTCCATAGTAGAATAGCGGAACGCCAGGCTTGATTCGCAGCATATAATACGGTTTATTGGTCTTGCCGTCCGGTTTGTATACCAGCTCCAATTCATAATTAGACAATAAGCGGAGCTTCGCGAGTTCAGACTCGTATTGAGGCTTTATTTTGTCTGTGAAAGGGGGCGTTTCCCGGTTGTAATCGGATGAGAACTCGCCGGCTTCATTAATAAAGTAATAATCATGCATGGAATAGGTCAGCTTCTTAGGCTGAGAGTTCTCGTTCCAGTGCAGGAAAGGTGTTTGTTCGTTATAGAAATTCATAGCAGCAGCCTGATAGGACATTATCGAATCGGCGGCTTCAAACGTTTGTTTGTTCCAAAACACTTTGTAGTTTGTCACTTGTCCTGTCATAGAATCTACAAGTAGATAAAAATAGTTACCTTCAAATCGAATTCCGTTATAGGCGCGGTCGAATCGAATCCAATTAGGTTCCTCGCGGTTATGATACTCCGATAAAGGATAGGAGTTGTGAATCCATGTGTTCTCAATCTCCCATGGCTGCTCTTTTATGAACTCAGCCCCGATTTTTACTGCCTCGTCTAAAGTTACCTTCCCCTTGCTTTCATTAGAGACATCGAAATTATGTTCGGAAAATTGGATCACATCGCCTGTTAAACTGCTCAGCCATATCTCTCCTAATCGGTTTTGCATTTCATAATCGATTTTCCAAACTTCGCCGGAGCGTTTGTTTATACTGCTTACGATTGCTTCTTGTGGAAGCAAGTTCAATTCTTTGGCGCGCTCGGCGGCTTGCTTGCCTTCGGCAAGCTTGACGGRTGCAGTTTCGGCAGATTGAATATTCGTAGGGAGAACAACGGCGATTGCGCTGAAAACGAGGGATGACGCAATCATTAACTTGGTAATCCGTCTCCCATATGCTAAAGTCGAACCCTGATTCATGACTTACCATCCTTTCATTTAGAGTATATACTTACTAATATAACTATATATTTCCACTAACAAGACGTTCGGAAAGTAAAAAGGTTGCAATTCAAAGCGGAAAATGTTCGGAATATATTGTGTGAAAGGAGTATTTTACGGCCGCACTAATTGTAGGGGGAACTGTGTTTTCTATGCCCAGCATCCTAATTGCGATTCAAATCCCGTGGAAAAAGAAATTTTGATTAGCAAGGGAGACTATGAGAGAATGTCTAAAATCCTTTGAGAGGTCAATGTTGGAAAACTACCAATTTCTACGCTTAAAGATGCTCAACCACTTCTTGAAAAAAGACCAGATATGTTATCGAAAAAAATCACTTATCAGATAAAAGTTCGAGCTCAAAAGTAAACAAATCAGAAATTGATATGGAGGCAGCTATGTCCAATACCATACATTTGAAGTTTAATTTAGAGGGTATGTTTAAAATTGTTCAATTTACAGATATACATCGTACATATGGTGAGGAAAAGGATGCAGCGTCCATGCAACTGATGGAGGARGTGCTGGATCTCGAAAAGCCCGACCTTGTCTTTTATTCCGGCGATCTCGTATCCGGCAATAGCATCAGCAAGAACGGTCTTGGCGACACCCTTAGTATTATTCGCGAGGTGGTTGAGCCGGCAGACCGCCGGGGGATTCCTTGGGCAACGGTTTTTGGGAATCATGACGGGCAAGGAAACGCAAACAATCAACAATTACTTGAGTCTCTGCAGGAAAGTCCGTTATGTCTAACTGAGGGAGGACCTGAAGAGATTAATGGGATAGGGAATTATGTACTGAAGATTGGTGGAAGCAGAGAAGGGAATACAGCTGCGCTTATCTATGCATTTGATTCGGGTGACCAGTCTCCGCTTGGCGGGTGGGGATCGATTGCACGGAACCAGATCGATTGGTATATCCGAGAATCCCAAAAGTTAACCCATGCAAACGGAAGTCCATTGCCTGCTCTTGCTTTCTTCCATATTCCGATTCCGGAGTATGATGAGGTGTGGGATCATCATGTTTGTCATGGAACGAAGTGGGAAAAGGTATGCTGCCCGAATCTCAATACGGGCTTGTTTGCAGCATTATATGAAATGGGTGATGTGATGGGTACTTTTGTTGGTCATGACCACGGGAATGATTATTATGGGGATCTCCACGGAATTCGACTTACCTATGGTCGAGCTACTGGAGGCTACAGCAAGAATAACTCCGCTAAGGGCGCTCGGATCATACAGATGCGAGAAGGAAAAAGAGGCTTTAATTCCTGGATTCGATTGTCGGGAGGAGTCTTGATTACAGAGCAGCCACAGCACCAGCCGGAGGGACGAGTATTAAGCCCATTGTTAATTAGTGGTTGATATACCCRGTGCAACTTCAGGATTTCCTAGACTGCATAGGACAGATAGGGAACTATGCATTGACGGAGTTCGGCTCGAACCATGGTTTTTAATGTGACTAATGATAGTGGGAAATCAAAAAAGAACCTGAGTAGTTTTATCAGGTTCTTTTATATTGTATATAAACAGACACGATGATATAATCAGATTACGACTTCTGTGAGTCACACGAACATAATTATTTCATCTTACATTTCAATATTATCATGCCGGTGAACTCTTGTCAAATGTTTTTTCTCAATTTAATGGTTAGGAGAGATATCGAATGAGTTCTTTGGTTCTCGGTTTTCAGGAAATGGAAATGACGCAGCTTTTGCTCGTTGGTGGAAAAGGGTTAAATTTAGGGGAATTATCAAAAATTGAAGGAATACAAGTACCAGAAGGATTTTGTGTTACAACTGTGGGATATCAAAAAGCCATTGTACAAAACGAAACGTATCATGGTTTGTTGCATCGACTAACAATGCTAAAAGTAGAAGATCGAGATCAAATTGGTGAAATCAGCAGGAAGATTCGACAAATAATTATAGAAGTAGAGATTCCTACCGATGTTGTGAAAGCAATTACTCACTATCTCTCCCAGCTTGGTGAWGAACATGCTTATGCAGTGCGTTCTAGTGCGACTGCTGAAGATTTACCACATGCCTCTTTTGCCGGTCAACATGACACCTATTTAAATATCATCGGCAAAGAAGCAATCTTGCAGCATATCAGCAAATGTTGGGCTTCCCTATTTACGGATCGCGCGGTAATCTACCGTATGCAAAATGGATTTGACCACAGTCAAGTTTATTTATCCGTTATCGTTCAAAGGATGGTTTTCCCACACGCTTCAGGAATTTTATTTACCGCTGATCCAATTACTTCCAACCGAAAGTTGCTATCCATCGATGCCAGTTTTGGACTTGGAGAAGCGCTGGTCTCTGGCTTGGTATCTGCCGATTGTTATAAAGTACAGGAAGGGGAAATCGTCAATAAGAGGATAGCAACCAAAAAATTGGCTATCTATGGACTAAAAGAAGGCGGAACAGAGACAAAGCAGATCGATCCTAATCAGCAAAAAACTCAAACACTTACTGAACAACAAATTCTACAACTGGCACGCATCGGAAGACAGATCGAAGCTTATTTTGGTTGCCCCCAGGACATCGAATGGTGTTTGGTTGATGATACATTTTTTATTGTCCAGAGTCGGCCAATCACTACTTTATACCCCATCCCTGAAGCGAATGATCAAGAAAATCACGTCTATGTATCTGTCGGTCATCAACAAATGATGACCGACCCCATGAAACCATTGGGACTGTCATTTTACCTGTTAACGACTCCTGCACCCATGCGTAAAGCTGGTGGAAGGTTGTTTGTTGATGTTACACATATGCTGGCTTCACCTGTCAGCAGAGAAACTTTTTTAAATACCCTGGGAAAATCCGATCCGCTCATAAAAGACGCATTTATGACCCTAATAGAGCGAGATTTTATAACATCGTTACCAGATGATAGAAAAGAACTGAGTCCCGGTAATAGCAGTAAAGATAGGTCGTCTGCAAGTTTTCAAGCACAAATCGAAAACGATCCGGCAATCGTTTCTGATTTGATTAAGAACAGTCAAACATCGATAGAAGAATTAAAACAAAACATCCAAACGAAATCAGGAGCAAATTTATTTGATTTTATTCTGGAAGATCTCCAGGAATTAAAGAAGATCTTATTTGACCCACAAAGTTCAAAGGTTTTTATGACTGCTATGAATGCTACGTCATGGATCAATGAAAAAATGTACGAGTGGTTAGGTGAAAAAAACGCAGCAGATACGCTTTCTCAATCTGTACCAAACAATATTACTTCGAAAATGGGTCTAGCGCTATTGGATGTCGCAGATGTGATTCGTCCTTATCCAGATGTAATTAATTATTTACAACATGTAAAAGATGATAACTTCTTGGATGAACTGGTTAAGTTTGATGGTGGACAGGAAACTCAAGACGCTATATATGCTTATCTCAACAAATACGGAATGCGATGTGCCGGTGAAATCGATATTTCGAGAACTCGTTGGAGTGAAAAACCAATTACACTTGTCCCCATGATTCTCAGTAATATCAAAAACTTTGAGCCTAATGCTGGCAATCGGAAATTTGAGCAAGGGCGACAGGAAGCTTTAGAAAAAGAACAAGAGTTATTAAATCGATTGAAGAAATTACCGGATGGTGAACAAAAAGCTGAAGAGACAAAACGAGTGATCAGCTTAATTCGGAATTTCATCGGTTATCGTGAATATCCAAAATACGGCATGATTAATCGCTACTTCGTTTATAAGCAGGCTTTACTGAAAGAAGCCGAACAACTCGTACAAGCTAGCGTTATTCATGAAAAAGAAGATATATACTATCTCACTTATGAAGAACTTCACGAAGTTGTACGCATAAATAAACTGGATTATCAGATCATCAGTAAACGAAAAGACGATTACAAATTTTTTGAAAAACTAACTCCCCCACGTGTAATCACGTCTGATGGTGAAATCATTGCGGGTGAGTACAAACGAGAAAATCTGCCAGACAAAGCGATTGTAGGTCTACCTGTTTCTGCCGGAGTTATAGAGGGACGAGCACGTGTCATCTTAAACATGGAAGATGCTGATCTGGAAGATGGAGATATATTAGTCACTGCCTTTACTGACCCTGGCTGGACATCATTGTTTGTATCCATTAAAGGCCTGGTCACCGAAGTTGGTGGACTGATGACCCATGGAGCAGTTATCGCACGTGAATATGGCTTACCAGCAGTTGTTGGAGTGGAAAATGCTACTAAACTAATTAAAGATGGGCAACGAATTCGCGTGCATGGAACAGAAGGTTATATCGAAATATTGTAATGGCTGAATACGTCAAGTAAGAGCCTCTGTCATAATGGACGGCATTAAATGTAACCTGTCATGGATAAAAGGGCGGTTACCCTGTTCGTCCTTTTATGACAGCACTAGACAGCCGTATTTACCCGTCGGTACCCGGATTCAGTAATTCCAACTATAAAAATTACTTGAATTTAACATTAGCGTCAAGCAAGATAGCATCCCATTTAAAATAAGACATAAAGGAGATAGAGTTATGACGGAATTCTGGGAATCAAGTTTTATAGAAAAACAAACGATGTGGGGATTTGAACCTACAGACTCCGCAATCGTGACAAAGGACTTTTTCCTTGAAAGGAATGTTAAGGACATACTGGTACCAGGTATTGGATATGGCAGAAATGCAAAGGTTTTTATTGACAATGGAATAAATGTAACAGGTATTGAGATTTCAAAAACAGCGATTGATTTGGCGAGGCAAAACGGGCTTGATATTAGTATTTTTCATGGTTCAGTAACTGACATGCCTTTTGATAACAAACTCTATGACGGTATATTCTGCTATGCACTTATTCACTTATTGAATGATCGTGAGAGAGATAAGTTTATTAAGGATTGCTATAATCAGTTAAAGCCAAATGGATATATGATTTTTACAACTGTCTCAAAAAAAGCTCCAATGTTTGGAAAGGGCAAACAATTGGATAAAGACTACTTCGAGATAATGGAAGGCGTAAAAATGTTTTTTTATGATTCTGACTCCATAAAACAAGAATTTGAAAAATATGGACTGGTAGAGTTTTCAGAAATTGACGAGCCAAATAAGAACATGAATGATAAACCTCAAATAAATTTTATAATTGTAAAAGCAAGAAAAAACTATAAAGAAAATCATATACTTTCAACACTATTCTAAAACATAGCCTTATAGAAAAATGTATCCTACTGAGTACGAAAAAAATAGTCATTACTATAACGGGGAACGTTAGCTCAATCAAACAGTGACAGTCTAGGACGAATAAGAAAGCCTATTCTGCTAAACGGGTAACGATAGTTTAACAAACCAGCATCAGCTCATCGCGATCCGTTTCTGACAATCAGTTTCTTAACGAACTTGGGTACGATTATGAAAAGGGGGATTTTTTCATGAATAGTATGGTCAAATTTCCGATCGAAAAGAGTTTGAAAGAGGTCATTACCGAGAACCGCGCTAAGCGTATAGCAGAAACGGCACGTATGGAAACAGAAATTGAGGAATTGAACGCAAAATTGGCGCATTTAAAAATACATGATTRTGATTACGCTTAGATAACGAGTACATGAATTGATTCATATTAAGAGGACTAATGCCCATTAAAAAGACTGTAATGCGGTCTTCAGTAACCTAACAAGCAATCGAGGGCTCAGTGAAAACCCTGAGCCCTGCTTTTCGTATAATTTACCAGACTATTCTGATCTGTGTGTATCTTCGTCGTTACCTTCAACAGCTTCGCCCGCCTTATTGCCCAACGCTGCGCCTACGATTCCACCTACAACGGTTCCAACAGGACCTAAAGCAGAACCCACAACAGCACCCACGGCACCACCACCCACGGTTCCTACAGCTTCTCCAGTGTCAAYGCCATCCGTATTGTTCGTGTTGTGGTCAGAGCCACTGTTTCGATTTCGATCGTTGTTTTTTGTCATCCATCTCACTCCCTCATTTTTATGAACACTACTACTTTGTAGCGTAGTTACTTATCTTACCCTAACCAAGCTGAAGGATTCATAAATAAACATCTTAATGACATTGAGACCGTTATTAAATTGATTTCCAAGTCGATCTTCCCTCTGGGTGTAGGGTGTACAGGGCAAGTTATTTTTTAGACACATGAGACAACTAAACCTAATATCCTACATTAGCCCATTATTTAAAGGAGAGTTTTGATGGAAAGAAAATTAATTTTTGATTACATTATTGTTGGTACAGGACCCGCAGGAGCAGTAATCGCTAAAACCTTATCCGACGATAAAAGAACATCCGTCCTTGTTCTAGAATCGGGCGGAAACAACGATAATGACAAACCGATAAGCGACTCGACGATGGCTTCTGAGCTGGAAGAACAGTTCTTTCCTCAGTATTTTTGGCAAGGAGAAGGTGTCCCGCAAGCGGGGTTGGACGATCGTACGTTTGAATGGACAACAGGACGTCTCTTGGGAGGCGGTTCATCGATTAACGGAGAACAGTACGTGCGCCCAACAGGCCAGGTATTTAAAGAATGGGAAAGGCTGCTCGGGCCTCTCTGGTCTCCTGATCGAG
>NZ_JBFUHJ010000073.1:0-20813 GCF_056402455.1 Paenibacillus sp. P4_A7
TACCCCAGGTTATCGCAAGGATTGGGCACGTTATGTCTACAGTGTTAAACAAGAGGAAACAAAAGCGAAGCGACGTGAAGAAATGAAGATGATTCTACAGGCGGGCTATAAGAGTCGTGAGCTATTTCGTAAAGATCAAGCTTCTGAATAGGCATGAAAAATTAGCACCGTTCTTGGCTATCAAGACGGTGCTGTTGCGTTTTTTTAATCATCCATACCATTAGGTGCGGATTCGACATAACAATAATTATTGTCCAACAAAGAAATAAATTGTTTGGTTGCAGGTGAAAGATGTTTACTGCGATGATAAACATAACAAATCCCTCTATTGAATTTGACTCCTTTTATGGGTACCTTAACTAATAAGCCATTTTTAATTTCCTGCTGAATAGCAAAGCTAGAAACAATAGATACCCCAAGCTCATGAATGACGCCTTGTTTAATGCCTTCTAAATTACTAATCTCCATATATTTAGGCAGAGTAAACCCCAATTGTTTAAATTGATCCTCTAAGTAATTTCTAGTTGCTGATTTATTGGGCTTTATAATTAATGTTTCATGGACCAAATCCTCTAGAGTGCACTCCTCCTTGTTTGCCAGCGGGTGTAGCGGATGGACAATGAGGACAAGCTCATCCTGATAAAAGGTTTTGCGTTGAAATCGAGATTCATCAATCGATACTCGGTCCGAGATGATTAAGAACTCTACTTTATTGGACTCCAACATGTGTATAAGATGGCTGGATGAAGTGATGTTCATGTTTATTTTGATTTCTGGAAACGTTTTGGAATAATCTCTAAGGATCATAGGGAGTAAGTAAACGCCAACAAAATTACTCGCACCGAATGATAAGGTGCCGTAGGATAAGTCCTCTAGCTGCCTAATATGGTCTCTGGCTGAATGAAGCAGGTTAATAATTTGCTCTGCATAAGGCTTGAAGTGCTCGCCTTGTTTCGTTAAATAAAGCTTTTTGCCGATTCGATCAAAGAGTGGAACCCCCAAATCCTCCTCGATACTTTGAATTTGCATACTTACAGACGGCTGGGAGCAGAATAGCTGCTCGGCTGCTTCAGTAAAGTTTAAGCATTCTGTTAGTGTGATAAAGGTTTGCAGTTTATTTATGTTCATAGGAGAACACCCTTCTTAGTGGATTATAGCTTCGTTAATATATACTATAACAAATCGTTATGATTATTAAAATTAAATCAAATTGTATTATAATAAATAATTACATAAGATGAAAGCGGTAACATTATAAGTTTGAGGAGGATGGAAGATGACAGATGTCCCAGAGGGCGTAGAGAAGGATGACAAAAAGCCGCCTGTTAAGAACAGAAGCAAGGTAGAAGAGGGTATGAAAAAGTTTGGTATTCCAATTGCTGTTATTATCGCGTTGCTTCTGTTCTTTATGCCTACACCGGAAGGCATGAGCCTAGAAGCTCAACGAGCAATTGCTATATTTACAGGGGCATTAATATTATGGATAACGACTCCCATACCTATTTATTTAACATCGATTATCGCGATTCTTTTGCTTCCTTTAGTAGGAGCAGTTGAAGATCAAGAAGTTGCTTTTGGAACCTTAGGGTTCGATGTTATTTGGTTGATGGTTGCCGCATTCATTCTTACGGCTGCGATGATAAAATCGAATTTGGGTAGAAGATTATCGTTATGGATGATTACGCAGTTTGGCAAAACACCGAAAAAGACGTTGTTCTTATTGATTATTATTAATTTTATACTAGCATTTTTCGTTCCTTCCACAACGGCAAGGGCAACACTGATGGTACCTATTTGCTTAATTTTGTTGGAGGTTTACCGAGCTATTCCAGGTGAAAGCAAGCTTGGGAAGGTGATGATGCTTCAGGGGGTTCAGGCTGATGCCCTTGCCACCTCAGGTGTCATGACAGCTACTTCGGGAAATATTATTGCCGTTGGTTTCATCAATGAGCAAGCGGGCGGTCATATTGGTTATATGGATTGGCTGCTGGCTTCGATGCCTACTGCAATCATTACAATGGTCATTACTTTCTTCATTGGTTTAAAGCTATTCTCGGTAAAGAGTGAAGCTAATTTCCAAAACGCCAAGGATACGTTGAAGGATGAGCTAAATAAATTGGGAGCCTTCTCTTTGGACGAAAAGAAAGCAGTGACGATATTCATCTTTACTGTATTCCTTTGGGCAACAGGCGATTATCATAACGCTTGGTTTGGATTTGAATTAAGTACGGAACAGACAGCCGTGCTTGGAGCGCTCTTGTGTTTGCTTCCTCGGATAGGCTTATTGACTTGGAAAGAAACAAATATCAAGTGGGAGCTTATGATTTTTGCTGCAGGCGCATATGCGGTAGGTAATGCGCTCGACAAATCGGGTGGCGCAGAATGGATTATCGGTAAAGTGGTCACTGCTTTAGGGATGGAGCATATGAATCATGCCTTGGTCTACGTAGTTGTAGTATTCCTCAGCATGTACAGTCACCTCATATTTACGAGTAAGACGGTGAGGGTTACTATTTTGATCCCAGCATTCATAGCTCTGGCTAAGACGTTAGGCATAGACCCTGTACCTCTTGCATTAGCAGCGGCTATGACGATGACCTATACCATTACGCTTCCTCCACATTCGAAAGTGAACACCATTTATTTTGGAACAGGTTACTTTACAGTATTAGATCAAGTGAAGTATGCAGTCATTACTTGTTTTGTAGGTGCATGTGTCATTAGTTTGGCTGTATTTACTTGGTTTAAGGTTATAGGGATTTAGATATAGACAGTAGGAGGAAACCATATTGAACAGAAAAGTGATACTAGCAATTGCCGATGGGCTGGGAGATCGTCCCCACCCTTTACTGGATAATAAAACACCATTGGAATATGCTGAAACGCCAAACCTAGATAGATTAGCCGCAAAGGGGATTACAGGAATGATGGATTTAATAAGTCCGGGGATTCCAGTAGGAACTGATATGGGACACTTAATATTATTTGGATACCAGCCACATCACTATCCAGGGCGCGGACCCATTGAAGCACTAGGAATTGGTATGGACGTTCATCCAGGGGATATCGTGCTTCGGTGTAATTTTTCGGCGGTGGATGAGGATGGGATTGTTGTTGACCGCAGGGCCGGAAGAATACGTGAAGGAACAGAAGAGCTAGCAGACGCCATTAATGGCATCGAGCTGGATGGAGTAAAGATTTATTTTAAACCCGCGACGGAGCACCGAGCTGTACTTATACTAAGAGGAATGGGATTAAGTGATAAAATCAGTGATTCTGATCCTAAGGCGCCAAACGACGGTAGTCCTTATAACGAGATAAGACCGCTAGATTCTTCTGAGGAGTCCAAGAGAACCGCCTCTGTTTTAAATTTGTTTCTACAAAAAGCTCACGTCCTATTATCAAACCATCCCGTTAATGTAGAGCGCATTAAGCATGGTAAGGTGCCAGCTAATTTTCTTCTCACCAGAGGAGCGGGTCAGATGGTACAGCTTGATCCAATAACAGATCAGCTTAATATGAAGGGTAGCTGCATTGCAGGAGAGAGTACGGTGCTTGGTGTTGCTCAATTAGCGGGATTTAAGCCAATTACGGATAGCAGTATGACGGCAAATATGGACACCAATATAAAATTAAAAGCTAAATTAACGATCGAAGAAATTGCTAAGAATGATATGGTTCTCGTACATTTGAAGGCACCTGATCTTAAAGGTCATGATAATGAACCCTTTGAAAAAGCAAAAGCTATCGAATTGTTTGATCAGATGATAGGAATGATAGCTCAAGAAATGCCTGAAGATACGTACTTAGCATTGGCTGCCGATCATTCTACACCCTGTGAAGTCGGAGAGCATACAGGAGACCCAGTACCCGTCTTAATTTATGGTCCCAGTATTCGTAGAGATCGAACGCTGCTGTACAATGAAATGGATTGTGCTTATGGGGGACTAGGACATTTATCCGGAAATCAATTTATTCAAACGCTACATGGGTTAATGGGCCGTGTGAAAAAACAGGGTAATTAAATAACGTCGAAAAGATCCTTATTGTATGGCTTCATACATTAAGGATCTCTTTGTGTGTCCTGCAAGTGAGCTATTCATAATAACTATAATGGCAGATCACGTTTGCGAAATAGAACAATGGCTAGACCAAACGAGACTAATCCAATGGCGGAGAGAATGATGGAGGATGCAGTCATATTCGCAGTTCCGTTTACAATTTCGCCGGGCTTATACAAGGAGAAGATGGAGATATTACGTATCCAATCGATCTTCTCGCTGAATTTACCTAATAGGTCCAAGCTGAAGAATCCAAAGGTGATCAATCCGGAAATACTGAGTGCTTTCTTCTCGTCATTACAGAGAGTGGAAACGAAGAAGGAAATGCCACCGACAGCAAAGAAAAGCAAGAACGCTGCAACATTCAACTGAATGAATTTGATCGTATCGAATTCAAAATCATTTCCTAGAAACCATGCGTTGCCGACAAGCCCAGCGATAGTGGTGATGGCCATAATGAGGAGTAACCCAGTCGTTAAAACAATAGCCTGCGTGAAAGCGACTTTCCCTCTTGTTGTAGGGGTGGACAGTAAATAGGCCATGGAGCCTTGATCCACCAACTTAGCCATAAGCTGAGTCGATACCTGAACGCAAACAATAGAAAGGATGAGCACCAAAATTAATCCATAATACTCCCCCGAGATAAATGCTTCGATACTGCCAAATCCGTTAAGGCCGAAGGCTTTTCCAACACCTTCTGGCATGGACTCCACCAGCTCATCGATGGCCTTCGTGTTTTTGGCGATACCGGGATATAACCAGAACATGAGTAGGATATAAAAGGCAGAACCAAAGGCGTAGTTCATAAAGCTTTTGATGTTCACTTTCATCATTTGTTTAAATAAGGTGACATTCATTTCATCGTCTCCTTACGATCATAGTAATTCATGAAAACATCCTCTAAGTTTTGGGTGAAAATATCGATATTGCGAACCCTGTACTTTGACGTTTCTTCGATAAACTTATCGTAATTGCCTTGTACGGCAACCTTTATCCGATTACCCTCATGTGATTCGATTAGTAAACCGGAATGCAAGAATGTCTCTGCCTCATCGTGGTTCTCAAAGGTGACTTCGAATAGCTTTCGCTGCATGGACTGCAGTTCATGGATATCCTTAACCGCTATAATGACGCCGTCCTTGATAATCGCGGCACGGTCACAGGTTCTTTCGATTTCAGAAAAGCTGTGCGACGACATGAGGAATGTTTTTCCTTGCGCTTTCTCCTCCAGTACCATCTCTATAAACACTTTTTGCATAAGAGGGTCGAGACCTGACGTTGGTTCATCCAGTATAATTACATCAGGGTCATGCATAAATGCGGCTACGATTCCGACTTTTTGCTTCATGCCTTTGGACATTTTCCGGATGGGGGTATGAACATCGAACTGCAGACGGTCGATTAAGCGTGTGCGCTTGGTAAGGTCTTTAATCCCTTGCATATTAGCCATGAAATCCAAGAACGTCTTACCCGTCATTCCATCGAAAAAAGATATTTCACCTGGCAAATACCCGACGAAGGCTTGAAATTTCCCTGGTTCCTTCCACGTATCCTGTCCATTCACCTGAACATATCCACTGTCCGGCTTCATAAACCCCATGATATGCCGGATCGTTGTAGATTTACCCGCACCGTTCGGCCCTAAAAATCCAAAAACCTCGCCTTGCTTCACCGAAAACGATACATCGAAAATTCCTCTTCCATTTGAAAAAGTCTTCGTCAAATGTTGTACGGTTAACATACTGGCACCTCCAGGAATGAAAAAGTAAAAAAATGGACTGGTCTTTATACAATTTTAATATTCAAAAATTCATTTGTATAGGATATAGTAAAAATCCTAGCCTTTATATCAAGATCCTCGGTGTTCGAACCCGATTACATTTCTTATACTAAGACTGGCATCGAAAGCGATGACTCTAGAAAGAGGGGGACATCTTCATGTTTAAGAAACAAGGTAAAAAAATGCTAGCTTTTCTTTTAATTGCTTCACTAGGACTTCAATTGTTCTCGTTTGTAGTCATACCGGAAACCGCTAATGCGGCTGTAATTACAAAGGGAAAATACGGGGAAGCGGGTGTAATCGGCTGGGACGGCGATGCCGATGGCGTAACCACGTTTATGGACGGCTCATACTATGTGCGAGATGGTAAAGATAAGAAGTATGGCTTTGGTATTTATAATGATCCGAGTACATTGAAGTGGGAAAATCATTCGGGTTATCTTCCGGCTCTTGTTACGGAATTTGAGCGTGACGGAGCACAAGTAAGCATCACCAATTTTGGAGATAAGGTCACTATCCCTAATGATCCAGCTGCTGCCTTGACTAATGTCAGTCAAGCCATTCAACAGTTTGATGACGGGAAAGTGTCGGAACCTGCGGAGACGGGCGCATTTATCACCATGGAGGGACAAGCTTCACCGTCCGTATTGAATCTTACAGCCGAGGGTGAATTGGACTGGCTTCATATCGGCGGCGTCTCGGAATCGGATTGGAGCTATAAGAGAGATGTTGTCAATTCCATTCAATATACGCCTGCGAACCCGGTCAATATGTCTCAACAGAAAGATAATCAAATGAAGGTAAGCTGGATAGATGGCAAGCCTGTTCAAAGCGTAACGGATTCCACCTACGGAGCTACCTTCGTTGAAGCAGGGAACGGGTGGGAATTGAAGGTTCCAGCTGGCAAGCAAGCCAAAGTGCTTACTATTTATACGGAATCGCTGCTTGCAGACAGTATTTTGGAAGCGTATTTATCGGATCAGAGCGTGCCGTTGGTCAAGCAATCGATCCCTTCGGTTGGCACAAGCCAAGGAAAAGCATATGCCATTACATTTCAAGCAGCATCTGATAACCAAGAGCTTATTGTTAAAATGGCCATTCAACCAACCTCGCAGCCAGGGGGGGCTATCTCTCTGAATGCAGCGACGCTCTCGTTATACGAGAAGGGTGAGCAGCCTCCTAAAGCTGATGCGTATATGGATTTAGAGCTTCAAAATCCACCGCGCGTTCTGGATCTAACTCAAGAGGGCGCTTTGGACTGGATGCACATGGGCGGAGCAAGCGGTGTCGGAGTCGCGACAGATGTGAATCGCAAAAAGGATGTTCAAGAACAAATTGGTTACTTGCCCAAAGATCCAGCTATGGTCAAGCTGCAAAAAGATAATAAAGTTGAAGTGGGCTGGACGGATGGCAAACCACTGGAAGGCACATCCAACTCGATAAATGGCGCGGTCTACGTGAACGTTGGAAACGGCTGGGAGATTACGGCTCCAGCAGACAAGCAAACAAAGGAACTTCGCATATACACAGGTGCTTGGCACTCAAGCAGTACATTAGAAGTGTATTTATCCGATAATAGCGTACCGCTGGTACAAGAGAAGTTGGAGGCAGCAGGAAGTGTAAATGGTAAGGTTTTAGCCATTAAATTTCAAGCTGCATCAGATAATCAGAAGCTGACAGTAAAGTTGACGATTGATAAAACAACCCATAAGAATGGTAACGTTTATTTGAATGCAGTAACGCTTTCGGAAGGTAAAAGAAGTGATTTACTCGATCGAATTGCTGAAGCGAAGGTGAAATTGAGAAGCGCTGTTGCAGGTGATCAGCCAGGTCAGTATCCGCAAGCATCAATCGATGCATTCAGGTCGGCCATTCAACGCGCTGAGATAGCTGCAAGTCGTGACGGAAAGGCGCAAGCGGAATATGTGGCTGTATATAGTCGGGTGTCTATCCATAATCCAGGAACGCAACCGATTCAATTAGACCCTGCACCGACTGCCGGTCTAATTCCGTTAACAAGCAATAGCCATGTCGTGGAGCCGGGAACTACGGTTTACCATGATTACGTTACAGCTGTTGATCGTTTTGGGCAAAGTTATCATTGGCCGCTTGAAGATGAACTGCTTCAATTAGGCAGCTATGATGTGCATTTCAATCATATGAAGGACTATTGGGAGAGTAAACTTAATAAGATTGTGAAGATTAATCAACTGCCGGATGAGCGATTAATCAACGCATATAAGGCGGGTTACATTTACACACATATTATTAAAGATGGATATAAATTAAATGTCGGCGAAAATGGTTATGACAAAGTATATGACCACGATACAATCGGGATTGTAGCTGCTCTATTCACAATGGGGGATTACGAGAATGCCAAAAATTTCTTGAGTATTCTGCCTGCACAGCTGCAGTTCGATGATGCGAAATGGAAGTATAGCTGGCCTTTTGCTATTTACTTATTGAAAACTGGAGACGTAGATTTTATTCGAGAAAATTTTGAAGAGATTAAAGTAAATRCGCATAAAATTGAGTCCGATCGTATGGGGCCGGATGGCATCATTAAAGTAACTTATGCGATCGATTCGTGGGGAAATTGGGTTGTTGATGATATGTCGGCTCTAATGGGCTTGCTCTCATACAAATATCTAGCTGAGAGATTGGGAGAGACGAGTGAAGTGGCATGGGCTGAAACGCAATATGACAGCTTGTTGAATGCCGTGAATACCCAGTTGGAAAAAACGATGAAAGACAACAACATTAATTACATTCCTTGCTCTATGGTGGAGCCTAATAGTATGAACCGCTGTAACGATCCACGTGATGCAAACTGGGCTTCTATGTTTTTATTCGGTCGCTGGCAGTGGGATGGTTACCTGTTTAATGGCGAGCAAAATGGCGTTATTCTGGACCAGATTGATGAAACTTACGATTACGGCTTTGATCAGTTGAAGGATATTTATCCGAAATACAACTTTGGCGGGTACCCACACGGATGGTTTAGTTCTTCCTATAATGCCGGTTACGGAAGCGCGGCACTAAGAGGCGAGAAGCATCGCGATGTAGGCATTCGTGCATACCAGTTCATGATCGATCAAACGATGAGTGCACCATTCGGTTGGTGGGAGGGTATTCATGCTCCATCGGATACGATTCCATGGGAAGGGACTCGTCCATTAGGCGGAGGCGGATCGAGCCCGCATATGTGGGGACAATCCGTTGCTTCTAAAGTGCTGTTTGATTCTTTGATTTCTGAGAAAATTGACGGAACATTGATTATCGGTCGCGGCGTGCCGAGTGAATGGGCTGATGCTGGACAAGTCATCGATGTGAGTGACTATCCGATTGCGAATAACAAAAGATTTGGGTTCCGAACAGAGTCCAAAGGCAACAAAATTACGCTTACCTTAAGCGGTGATCAGCCAGACAACGAAATTCTATTTAACCTTCCATTATTTAAAAATAATATTGCTGCCGCATCTACTGGTGTGGTGGACCAAGAAAAAGGAGAAGTTAGACTGTCTCCATCGACGACTTCTGTGACGATTACATTGAAGGATAATGACGATACCGCAAAGCCGACCTGGCCAAATGCTAAGGCTTCGGCAACTAACGTTACGAAAAACAGCCTGTCGTTGAACTGGACGCCGGCTTCGGACGATGTTGAGGTTCTTCAATATAAAGTAACTTGGGGCAATCAAAGCCGAATTGTTCCAGGTAATGAAACGACGATAAATGTGACAGGGTTGAGTGCGGGTACCAGCTACAGCTTCCGTATAGAAGCAAGTGATGCTGGCGGGAATTGGAGTGATGACGGCCCAAGTGTTTCCGTACAAACCTGGTCTGATAGCAGCACTGGCCCTGGCGGCAACCCAGGTGGAACTACAGGAGAAAACAACGGAGAAAACAATGGTGGTGATCCATCCGGCAATACTGGTGGTACTGCATCCGAGCTGAAGGATATTAAAAATCATTGGGCAGCATCGGCAATTGAAAAGGCGGCCCGTCTGGGAATCGTTCGTGGTTATGGGGATGGTCATTTCTACCCTAACAGATCAGTGAAACGTGGTGAATTTGCTGTGATGCTGAGCAAAGCCTTGAAATTGTCTGATAGCACAGCTCCGATAAAATTTAAGGATACTGAAAGTATTCCGGAATGGGCGAAGTCAGCTGTATCGGYTGCTGCAAATGCAGGCATATTAAATGGTTATGAAGATCATACTTTCCGCCCTTCTCATGAGATGAGTCGTGTAGAAATGGCTGTAATAGCAGTAAAAGCTTTAAACCTTCCGGTAGACCCCAAAGCTTCTTTAACCTTTGCGGATGCCAATGGGATACCGGTATGGGCACAGCCGTATGTCGCTGCTGTGATCAAGGCGGGCCTAATGAAAGGTAAAGGCAACAATCGCTTTGCTCCAAATGAAACAGCAACAAGAGCTGAGGCTGTAACCTTACTATTGACCATGAAGCAGCATATGGAATCGTAGTTTACTTACTTGAAAGCTCATTTTGTCAAAAGAAAATTATGATAGTGGAAAAGTGGTGGTGCAAGGGTTATCCCTGCGCCACCACTTTTTTATTTTGGTCATTCATTACTTTTTTTAGATAATGAAGGATGTGACGATAAATATTCCATTTAATTTCCAATTGAAAATAGACAAGTAAAAATCCTCGGTTTCTTGTAAATATCTTCTGTTTTCGTTCGTTCTGCCACCTCGTATGATGTAAATACCTGTTCGGATATAAATGACGATTTTATGTGGCAGTGAAACTTGAAGGAGGATATAGATATGAAGCATGGTAGAGAAGCAAATTTGAAAGCGAGTCGTTCGCTATCACAAACCTTGATGAGATTAGCTTCTTCATCTAAATTTGTAGGGTATTTATTCGTAGCGCCCATTCTAATTCTTATGGGAATCTGGTTTTACTATCCTTTAATACGGTCTTTCGTATATAGCTTTCAGGATATTAGCTTCTTGAATCCAGACGCTGCGACATTTATTGGATTACAAAACTATACAGAGATGTTGAAGGATGACGATTTCTGGGGGGCGCTGAAAAATTCCGCTATTCTAACGGCCATTGCTGTACCGTTGCAATCGATTATTGCATTGCTCATTGCAGTCGGCCTGAATAAGATTACCCGTATGAAGACGGTGTTCCGTACGCTGTTTTACCTTCCATACATTACATCGACCGTTGCCGTTACGACCGTGTTTATGTATTTGTTCATGCAGCGGGACGGTATTGCAACCAAATTCTTTACCTTATTCGGCATGGAGGACGTATCCTGGTATGCCAGTACCAAGTATGCCCTGCCATTCTTGGTGTTGATTACCATATGGACGTATATAGGCTTCTACGTGGTCATATATTTGGGCGGATTACAGAACATTCCGTATGATATTTATGAATCCGGGATGGTAGATGGAGCGAATGCATGGCAGCGTCTCCGCTATATCACGATTCCGATGTTGAAGCCGACAACTTTCCTTGTACTGACCTCGGGGTTAATTTATGCGATGCAGCTATTCGATCAGCCTTACGCGCTGGCTCGCAATGGTTCACTTGGAAGTCCTGCCGGAGCAACCAGCACCATAGTTATTTATTTTTATAGCCAAGCCTTTAACTTCAATCGGGCTGGCTATGGCAGTGCGGCGGCATTCATCATCTTCGCTATCATTATCCTTTTAACGATCATTCAAAAACGCTTTTTAAAAGAGGAGGTGTAAATGATGAATCATCCAGGGAAAACATTTATTCGATATTTGCTATTGTCTCTATGCTCCTTGTTTTTCATCATTCCTTTTGGTTATGCCGTATATACATCTTTGCTTAGTAAGAGTGATATCGGTCAATGGGTCGGTTTGTCCGAATTGACATTTGAGAGCTATAAAGAAATATTTTTGAATTCCGATATGACGATTTGGTATTTTAACTCGGTTGTTGTGACAGTAGGTATTCTCATGGGAAATCTCATTATTAACACCATGGCAGCTTATTCTCTATCTAGAGTAAATTATCCGGGGCGCGGGCTTTTCTTTTTTATGATTATCGGTATGATGATGATTCCTTATCAAGTGACCATCATTCCAATCTACTCCATGATTGTAAAGATAGGATGGCTGAACAGCTATCAGGGCTTAATTATTCCATTTATGTTCCAGGGCTTTCTTGTTTTTCTAATGCGTCAATTTATGATGAGTATTCCTAAGGAATTGGAAGAGGCTGCGGAAGTAGACGGATTGACTAAGATTGGAACCTTCTTCCGAATTATTCTTCCCCTGTCCAAAGGTGCAATCGGTACACAAATTATATTTAGCTTTACAGGAACGTGGAACTCGTTCGTATGGCCCGTTACGTTGGTAAATGACAGCCGATGGTATGTATTAACAGTCGGGCTTAACACGCTTAAGAATCGTTATTTCGAATGGCCTAACTTGACGATGACAGGGGTTGTACTGCTCACGCTGCCAATCATTGTTGTGTTCTTAATATTCCAGCGTCACCTAGTTCAAGGGATTGCTACGACAGGCTTGAAGGGCTAATTAATATAATCACTGTTAAGGAGGTTAACTTGGTGTTGAAATATGATATGGGTGAAGCAGAATTGAGCAATTGGGTTATTGCAGAGACGTCATTTAATGTCAAGCATTTGGCTAAGTATGAGACCATTATGAGTTTGGGTAACGGATATATGGGAGTCAGGTCCTGTACGGAGGAGTCTTATCCAAAGGAAACCCGCAATTGTTTTATTGCGGGGACATTCAATAAATCGGATGCTTCCGAAGTGACAGAATTACCAAATATTGCCGATATTACTGAACTGGGCATATGGATTGATGGCGAAGTATTCCATTTAGAAAAAGGGAGTATGCAGAAGTATTCGCGTCAATTGAATCTTCGAATCGGAGAGCTAACCCGTCGTGTAACTTGGTGCAACGCCGCAGGGAATGCTTTCGAAATGGTTTTTCGCAGGTTCGTATCTTTGCACAATAAGCATTTACTTGGCATGAGGGTCGAGCTGACGCCTCTTTCGGAGGCTTCTGAAATTTCTATACGCTCTGGAATTAACGGACAAGTTACCAATTCCGGAGCGCAGCATTTTGCTGAAGGAGATAAGCGCATCCATGATAAAAAAATTATTCAGTACGCAGCGACAACAACGGAGTCCAATATTCATGTCGTAACCCATTGTCAGCATCGATTCCTAGTGGATGACGTAGAAGTGGTCACAGAGCCGCGTCTCTCTATTGAGCGGAGAAAGGTATCTGTAGAGCACAGCTTCCGAGTTGAAGCAGGACAGACATTGATCATTGAGAAAATCGCAAATATGCATACATCATTGGATCTAGAACATGAACAACAGGATGAAGAAAAGCTACGCGAGATCTCTTTGGATGAGTTGCGCCAGGAGGCTGTGAAAGGTTATGAGACACTTCTTCGGGATAGCGCAGACGCGTGGTCGAAGAAGTGGGAAGCCATTGATATACAGATCGAGAGCAAGCAGAAGTTCGATCAATTAGCTATCCGCTTCGCGCATTATCATCTTGTTATGATGGCCCCGGCACATGATAATCGATTTGGCATTGCTGCGAAAGGCTTGACGGGCGAAGGGTATAAAGGACATTCCTTCTGGGATACAGAGATTTTCATTCAGCCATACTTCTTGTTCACTGAGCCTGACACGGCTCGCAAGCTGGTTGAATATCGGTATCATACGTTGGATGGTGCTCGCCGTAAAGCGAAGGAAAATGGCTATCAAGGTGCGATGTATCCATGGGAATCAGCCCTTACTGGAGATGAAGTGACGCCGGAGTGGGGACCTGTTGATGTTGTAACTGGGACACCAACTAAGATTTGGACGGGCTTGATTGAGCAGCATATTACAAGTGACGTGGCATATGGAGTGTGGCAATATTACCTGGCAACAGGGGATCGGCACTTCATGGATACGAAAGGTTACGAAATCCTTATGGAGACCGCTACCTTCTGGGCAAGCCGTCTCACCTGGGATGAGTCAAAGCAACGTTACGAAATTCAGGATGTCATTGGACCGGATGAATATAAAGAGCATGTTGATAATAATGCCTTTACGAACTATATGGCCCATTGGAATTTGCAGACAGCCATGGCTTGCTATGAGGAACTGCAAAGAGATCCATCGGAAATGTGGATACAATTGAGTGAACGGCTGCATCTAGACGGGGCTTATGAAGAGTGGAAACAGAAGGCAGAGCAAATCTATTTGCCACAGCCGCGAGAATTAGATTTAGTTATTCCACAGGATGATACTTATCTGGAAAAGAAGATTATCGACTTAACGAAGTATCGCAATCAACAAGAGGTGGGCTTGATCTTAGAAGATTATAATATGGATCAAGTGAATGACATTCAAGTATCCAAACAGGCGGACGTGATGGTACTTTTCTACTTGCTTGAGCATTGTTTCGCTTATGATGTGAAGCAGGCCAATTGGAAGTATTACGAGCCGAAGATGCTCCATGATTCTTCACTCAGTATGACGACCCACAGCATTCTCGCTGCGGATTTAGAAGAGTTGGACCTTGCGTACCAGTTATTTGAGCAGGCGGCAAGAATTGATCTCGGGCAGAACATGAAGTCATCCGATCATGGCATTCACACGGCTTCCATCGGCGGGATATGGAAATGCATTGTTTTTGGATTTGGAGGCGTTCGTGCAATCAATGGGCAGCTTCGAATTAATCCGCAACTTCCGGAAGGATGGGATTCTCTTACTTATCCTCTATATTGGCACGGAGATCTGTTGAAGGTTCGTATCACGCATGAAGCTATTGAGGTTGTGAAAATAACGGATGTTCAATCATCTCTCAACCTATTGATCAAGGGAAGCAAATATACACTGGGAAATACGAACGCTATTACCATTCCGTTAACTAAGAAGGTGAATTCCGATGAGCAGCTCAATTAAAGCTTTTATTTTTGATCTTGATGGCGTGATTGTTGATTCAGCAGAATACCATTATCAAGCTTGGGGACAGCTTGCCATGGAGCTCGGAATTCCCTTTGACCGAACACACAATGAACGTCTGAAAGGGGTTAGCCGTATGGAATCTTTGGAGTTGATTCTGGAGAACTCCAAGGACCATGCGTATACACCATCGGAGAAAATGTTGCTTGCTGATCGTAAGAATGACAACTATAAGCAGCTTATTGAGCAGATTTCACCGGGTGATCTGCTTCCTGGAATCGGACGTCTATTGCAAGATTTACGAGAGGCGGACATACGAATTGGGCTAGCTTCCGCAAGCCATAATGCACCGATTATTGTGCAGCGGCTTCAAATTGCAAGCTATATTGATGTAATTGTGGACCCAGGCACTTTAAGAAAAGGGAAGCCTGATCCGGAAATCTTCCTAACAGCAGCCTCTCTGCTTGGTGTTCCGCCGGAAAGCTGTATTGGAATTGAGGATGCCGAAGCAGGAGTTCAGGCTATCAAAAGTGCGGGGATGTTCGCCGTAGGAGTTGGGGACCCTGTTTCCATGCAAGCAGCAGATATGATTATTCAGTATGGCGAAGAGATGAGCTATTCCATAATTGTCGATTACTATCATAATATGTCGAATTAAGTCTTTAAATATGAGAGGTTTATGCTATGATTGAAGCGGGAAATATCCTGTTTCAATCATTTTTAATAATGTACATGGAATGGCGGGGAATGCATGAAGCTAATGAGATTTAAGGATCGAAGTATTAACCAGAAGCTATTTCTTACTTACGTGCTGTTGATCATTATTCCTCTTAGTTTGATCGGTTCCATTTCTTACTACTATTCTATCTCTTTTCTAGAAGAGAGAATTGTGAAATCCTTTAAAGAACTGAATCAGCAGATGGCAACTAGTACAGATACGTTCTTGAAGAACATGCTTCGAGTCTCGGAAAGCACATTCTATGATCAGGAGCTCTTGCGTATTTTATCCAAAGATTATCAGACCTTTGAGTACCCCGTTTATGAGAAATCTATGGATCTCAGATATATAAATGACGAGTTCTTTCGTAAAATACTTCTATTTAATAGTGATATTGATTCACTTATTATATATGCCAATAACAACGAATCAGCCTATCGTAAGGGCTATCAAGTTATTTATAACTATGACTATAAGCCCTTTGATGAGCCATGGTTTAAACAGATTGTAAGTAAACAGGGTCAATCGGTTGTCGTCGGGCTTCATAAAGAGAAGCAGTTTAGCAGCAATAGCTCTGTAATGTCAGTAGGTCAGGTTATCGTTGATCCAACAACCAATCAGAAACTAGGTACGTTTATCGTTAATTTCCAGGATACTGCACTTCAGAGATTATATCAGGGATTGAACTCCGGACCTGAAGCGGAACAGATTATTGTGGACGAGAATAATACGATTTTGTTCAGTACTCTTAGCAGCGATATCGGTTTGAATATACAAGACAAGGTAAGTCCAAATAACCCGGATTACTATGTTGTTCATAACACATCTGCAATCAGTGGTTGGAAATTCTATTCCATCATCCATAAGCAAGCCATGTTTCATGATGTTTACTTGATTCGAAATTTTATCGCGATAATTGTAGGGATTGTTATTATTGCAGCATTTTGTGTTGCGTATTTCGTATCTCGGGGTATTACCAACCCCATTAAGCAATTAAGTCGGATGATGCGAAGAGTCGAAAAGGGTGATTTTAATGTCCCTATTGATGTGAACAGCCAGGATGAAATTGGGCGGCTAAGCTATACCTTTAATACCATGACCAAAGAAATTGAACAATTGATTGGAAGGATTAAAGAAGAGGAGCATCAGAAGCGAAGTGCGGAATTGAACGCATTACAAGCTCAAATCAATCCACATTTTCTCTATAATACGTTAGCTGTAGTGAGGTGGATGTCTCAGGCTCAAATGGCAGATAATATCACCGAAACACTGGATTCTCTGATTTATTTGTTAACCTTCTCAGCTCGAAATACGAAGGAATTCGTATCCATTGAAGAAGAAATGACTTTTATTCAGAATTATGTGGCTCTGTTAGAGCTTCGATACTACAACACGTTTGAAGTAACGTACGAAGTGGAGGAGGAAGTTCTACACTATCAGACGCTGAAATTTATCGTGCAGCCGTTTGTCGAGAATGCCATATTTCATGGCTTTACCGATGCAAGTAATACGTATCGGTTAAGTGTTGTCGCCCGGCGCTATGAGAAGGGAGTTCGATTTACGATTCAGGACAATGGTATTGGAATGAGTCAAGAACAGATCGATCGCCTGCTGAATACGACTAAAGGGCAGGAGGGCATGAATTCTATCGGCGTACGGAATGTAGCGGAACGTATTCAGCTCCACTATGGCTCTCAATATGGTGTACAAATTCATACGTTATGTGGGGAAGGTACAACAATCCACATTGACATTCCAGTACTAATCAACAAAAAAGAGACGTCCTAGGAGGCAGAGTTGATGAAAATCCTTATTGTAGATGACGAGTCATTCATGAGAATGAGTTTGAAGACATCTCTTGATTGGGAATCCTATGGTTTTCAAGTTATTGGAGAAGCGAATCACGGTGAGGAAGCACTGGTCAAAATAGCCGAGCTTAATCCAGATATTGTATTGCTTGATATTAAAATGCCCATTATGGATGGTTTGCAAGCATTGGAAAAATTGAAAGAATGGGAACTGCCGCCCAAAGTAATCATGCTGAGCAGCTATAAGGAATTTGAATATGTGCGGGAAGGGATGCGCTTAGGAGCATTAGATTACATTCACAAGCCTAGCTTAAGCGAAACCATTATGTTCGAAACCTTACAAAGGGCTCGTGTGACCATTATGCGGGAACGGAAACAAACCCGCGAGATGGAGAGTTTGCGACAAAATGTCGAGCGCGTAAAGCCTAATATGAAAGCGTTATTTTTTAAGGAGTGGGCAGAAGGTGCTATACGTCATACATGGGAAATTGAAGACAAGATAAAAGAATATGATATTCATCTTAAGCAGCCCAATCTCGTTTGTTTTGCCATGCAGATAGACCAGTTCTCTAAAGTAAAGAAGAGATACAAAGAGGGTATGGAATATTTACTCTATTTCTCTATTCAGAACATTTTGAGTGAAATCTTGCGTAAATTCGATGAGGTGGAGTTTTTTCAGTATCATAAGAACGGGTTTGTCATCCTCAAAACCTACTCTGCTCTTCGAAGCGCTCAGGAGATTTACAGTGAACAATGGAATTTGATCAAGGCTGTACAAAATGCGCTGCGTAAATTTATGAACATTAATGTCAGCTTTGGGGTGAGTGCTCTTCATATCAACTTACTCGATGTACCGATCGCATTGAAAGAGGCTGAGAAGGTTCTAGAAAATAATTACTATGAACACGAATCAGGTGTTAGCTTCTTTCAACAGCAAAAAGCTGAGCCTAAACAAGAAGATGTTATGAAAAAGCATGATATGGAAAGGATACAGCACATCAAGCAGGAAATCGAGAATGAACAGTGGGATGGCATGACTACATCGCTCGAACGGTTATTTAAAGATCTTCGTCAGAACCGTCAAATGTCGAGACAGGACATGCTCAGAATCGCGACTTATCTTCATTATGCGTTCAGCAGTGCTTATGAAGACGAGGATGGACTGTCTTTAATTGAATTTCCTACAATTGAAGAACTTGTCGAGGCGGAAACCCATCAACAAATTTATGAGCTTTTGGTACAGGAAGCAGAGCTTGTTCAACAGAAAAAGAATTTGAATGCCGCTTCCCAGAAAATGAACCATAAAATTAGACGAGTCATTGACTACATTCATAAGAACTATGATCAGGATCTGCATTTGGAGGAATTATCTAATTACGTGGGGTTGAACAGCTCCTATTTGAGCCGCTTGTTTAAAGAACAGACGGGAATGGTACTGGTGCAGTATATTAATCAATATCGTGTGAATAAATCACTGAGTATGTTGATGAACAGTACATTGAAAACCTATGAAATTGCGGAGAAGGTTGGTTTTAAAAGCACGGATAACTTCTATATTGCATTTAAAAAACGGATTGGTTATCCGCCGAATGAAGTGCGCAAAAACCCGGATTTAATCAACGGTCTGCAGATTACGTAAAAATATTCAGGTTCATGTAAAGATCTTCTGTTTTGTGAAGATGCTTAACTCTTTATGATGAAAGTACGTCGAGGAACGTTGGGCGAATAGTATCAAAAGGGGATAAACAGATGAAAAAGGCAATGACTCTTCTACTATGCAGTATCATGCTCGTGGGTCTGTTAGCAGCTTGCGGCTCTAAAACTACAGGCAATTCAGCAAATGAAGGAACAAACAAAGCAACCGAGAAACCGGCTGGTCCTGTTGAAGTGACTATGGCTTATTGGGCCAACGCTGCTGAGCAGAAGAATTTTGAGTTTATGGTTAAGGGCATTGAAGAGAAATACCCAGAGGTTAAGGTAAAGCTGCAACAGTATCCAACAAGTGATGAATTTTGGAAAGCTGTACCGGCAGCAATTGCTGCTGGTGTAGGTCCTGACATTATCGCAATGTCTGATGAGGGCAACTATGAGTATATCGCGAAGGGTGTTCTTGAGCCTTTGGATGAGCTTATCAGTAAAGTTGGATTCGATAAGAGCAGAATTACAGCTTCGTTGTATAAAGGCTGGACAGATAACAATAAGTTATATGGTATTCCTTATGACTCATCTACTTCCATGCTTGCTATTAACAAAGCTATGTTCGATAAATCTGGTATCACGAAATATCCTGAGACTATGGATGAAGTGCTGGCGTTAGCTAAAGCGATGACAAAAGATGGCGTTAAAGGAATTGTAGGCAGTATTGATCCATTCCATATCACGCAATATGTTCACGCTTTTGGCGGAGGCTGGAATTTTGGAAAGACGATCAATTCCACAGAGAACGTTCAAGGACTTCAGTTCTTCGTAGATATGTTCTTGCAATCTAAGGCTGCCATTGCACCAATCGAAATCGGCGCTCCTTGGGACGGCGAAGTATTCTCGAAAGAAAAAGGAGCTATGTCAACAGCGGGTCCTTGGTATGTTGGTTATTTGAAAGAAGCAAATCCAAAGTTGGAATTAGTGGCTTTACCTATGCCTAGAGGTACTGTAGACGCACAAAGTGCTTACTCACATGGACTATCTATCCTTCAAGGAAGTAAAAATAAAGAAGCAGCAATGAAAGTAATTGCTTACGCATTGCGTGACGAAGCGCAACTAGATGCTATTGAAACGGTAGGGTATTCACCTGCTGTATCTGCTTTGCTTCCGAAATATTTGGAGAAATATCCTGAACTAAAGCCAGTATTTACGAACATGGAAAAATCAGGTATGCCTTTTGCATATCCAGAACAGACAAAAGCATTTCATGCTGATCTATTAAAAGGCGTTGAAGAAATTATCTTCAAAGGTGGCAAGCTGCCTGTCAAAGAATTACTTGATGAGCTACAAGAAAAATACGGACAAAAGTAACAGATTTTTTTTAGAGACAAGCCACTCCACTATTTGAAGTGCACCCCTTAAAGTAGACATTGGAAAAACCCATGTGGGAATCCGATGAAACTTTAGGGGGTGTATTTGTTATGGCGAAGAAAGGTCAAACCTATCAATCATAGTCAAAGGAAATAAGGCTAGAGGCTGTGCGGTTACATCTAGAGGATAAGTGGACGTACAGGCAGATTACGGAGAATTATGGAATACATGATAAACATAGGGTTCGTAAAAGGCTRCCCCTGTAAGCAGATAAATCTACATAAGAAACAGCCTCTTTTAGTTAAAACGAAATACATGTTTTGTCCGCTGAAATGATAATAAACATAGGTCGTCGATTCTCATCTTGCATCATGGGATCACTCTTCAGCATTTCATCCGAAGGCATCGGTTCCTTCACGGCTTTAATTACAAACCCAGCGTCAATTAAGTCATTCATGTAAGTGGAGAGGGTACGATG
>NZ_JBFUHJ010000074.1:0-20711 GCF_056402455.1 Paenibacillus sp. P4_A7
GGATATCTATTACTCTCGCATAATGAATCAGTACCAAGCGCTTGGATATCGAAATCCAAAATATACTCAAAAATTGGTTGAGAGTTTGGACGGATTTACAATCGGATTTGCTCAGCTTCTGCGTCACGGGGTTTCAATTGGGGCTATCGATGATAGAGATGAGCTGATTAATGCACAAATGCTAACTATGATCATTGATAGTATGGATAATTTCATCAACTACGGATTAGTGTATCGTTATGAAGAGATATGGACGAAAACGGTCGTCACTATTCTGAAGGGGGACTCCGTGAAATGAGTCATTTGACGCAGCGTATAACTGCGCTTGATTATGCACGGGCCTGGGCTATTTTCGGGATGATTATCGTTAACTATAAGCTTGCAATGTCTGCAGAAAATGACGGGGCAGCATGGCTGAGAGCAATAGCGGGTCTGTTTGAAGGGCGAGCATCTGCTTTGTTTGTTGTACTGGCAGGCATCGGAATATCCTTAATGACTGCAAAAGCAAGAAGTACGATGGACAAGGATATCATTCGTCAAAACCGTCATAGCTTTTACCGACGATCTATATTTTTACTTATAGCTGGTATTCTCTTACTGCTTACCGGCTGGAGTGCTGACATCCTACACTATTACGCCGTGTTCATGCTTGTGGCTTCCGCTTTGATTACCGTTTCCGATAACAAAATACTCGGTCTGTCTGCGGTTATTCTGTTCCTATCACAGTTCTGTTTGATCATCTTTGACTATAGCAAAGGTTGGGATACTAGCTTTCACGAATATACGGACTTTTGGACGATAAATGGTTTTATTCGAAATCTTGTTTTTAATGGATTCCATCCGATTTTTCCCTGGGTATGTTTTTTTCTATTCGGTATGTGGATCGGTAGAAAGCGTTGGCTCGATAAGGAAAACCAACCTAAGGTTCTGCTCTATTCGTTGTCTGGGACTGTAATTTTGGAGATAATATCCTATTGCCTGATCAAATGGACTTCACCTGTACTGGATATAGATTCAGCAACTTATCTCTTTACGACGAAACCAATACCGCCCACGGCACTTTATGTGCTCTCTGGCTCGTGTTCGGCAGTAGCCTTCATCGCGGTCAGTGTATATGTAGTTAATAAATTCGAGAATTCTCTTATCACACGGGCGATTATCAACACCGGACAGCTATCTTTATCTCATTATATCGGGCATGTAGTCATCGGCTTGGGTTTTCTAGAGGCAATCGATTATTTGGAAAATGGAAGTCTACCTTTTGCAATCGCATATGGATGCGCTTATTTCGTAGTCGCTATATTCTTTTCGCATATGTGGAGAAAGTGGATGAAAAGAGGCCCGGTCGAGCTGCTCATGAGGAGAATAAGCCGATGATATTTAAGTTAAATAAATTTATGAGGTTTAGACGTTTTTATGTAAAAAAAATACAAAGCACCCCAGTACCTTGTACTGGGGTGCTCGCTTTTATCCATTAAAGCGAATCTTTGATTACTTTTTTGTAATAAAAAACAGAGAGTATTCCGAAAATCGAGTACAATGCCGTGTATAGCACCATGACAATAATCATAGGTGCATAAAGCTCTGATCCGAATAAAAACCAGCCAGATTGGACGGCGAAATAGCTATGAAGCAGGCCAACGATCAATGGTATTCCGAAATTAAACAGCTGCTTCGTTTGAATACCTTTTAGCAAATCTACCTGTGTGAAGCCTAGCTTTCTGAGAATGGTATAGCTGGACTTCTCTTCTTCACTTTCATCCATTTGTTTAAAATCAAGAATACAACCAGATGTGATGAGGAAGGTTAATCCGAGAAAACCAACGATAAACATAATTAGCCCCATGTTAAGCTTCTGATGGTCGCGCATTGCAATTTGAGAATCGTAAGCATTAATAGTGTTAAACCCTATTTCACGAAAAATTGCATTCGCTTCTTCCACATTTGCTTTATCTTTCATCTCAATTCCAACATAAACAGAAGATTTTTTCTGGATAGCAGGATTCAAATCTTGTTTCAAACGATTAAAAATCGTTTCGTCGACAATGGCAACGGGCATGCCGCCGCTCGTGAAAAATCCTGAAACCGGTGACTCTCGATTTGTCTCTTTATATGATTGCGGAATAACTTCACTCTTACCTTTAAGCTCAATCGGGCCAGCTTTTTTTATTTCCATAAATTTTGTCAGTACGCCGCCTGATTTTGTGAGAAGGGCTTCGTCTGCGGATAAATTCATGTTCTCGAAGGCTTGTTCACTAATGACGGCTGAAGTAACAACAGTCGGATCAAAGTTCATTCCTTCCATTTGCGTTTTCAGAATGCTCTTTATATTGATATCGGCTTGTAGTACCTCAATTATTTTTTCGGTATACGGCAAGTTTTTATCCGTTAATCTGGCTTTGAATTTGTCTGCATCTTGTAGGTTTGTAATCGAGAAATCAGCAGGGACATAGCGTTTGGCCGATGCTTCCGCTGAATAATAGGAAATATAGCTTAGACATAACAGACCAATTGCAAGCGCCGATACCGTTGTAATAATAGTTAACAATACCGCATTTGATTTCATTCGGAACATAATGGAGGATAAAGACATGACATCATTAATCGATAGATGGCCATTCTTTTTCTTCCGAATCATATTAAATATAAAGCTGACAGACCCTTTATAGAACAAGTAAGTACCAATAATAACGGAGCCCAATATAAATACCATCGCTGCGAATAGCTCAACCATTGAAACGAAGTCCCCGCCAAAAAGCTTCGAGGAAACATAATAGCCTAAAGCGATCAATGCCATTCCGATTATGCCCATCAGCATTTCGAGGAACGACATCTTCTTGACTCTTCCTTCTGTTACAGAAGTAGCTTTGAATAAAGATAATATCGTTTGTCTTTTGATGAACCTATAATTCATAAGCATAATAAAGAGATAGATCACAGAAAACACAATGAGTGTTTGAATTAAAGCATTCGTTGAAAAATGAAGCTCTGCTATGGCATTGACGCCAATCGTATTAAATAACATCATAATAAGCATTTTTGATACGGAAAATCCTGCAAATATGCCGAGTACTAATGATCCGAAATAGAGAATAAAGTTCTCTGCGGTTAGAATACGAAAGATTTTATGTTTGGTCATTCCAATGAGTTGAAATAAGCCAATCTCTTTGCTGCGTCGTTTGATAAAGATGTTATTGGCGTATAACAGAAATATAGAAACGATAGCCACAAGAATGACAGACGCTGCTTTGATGGCAGCTGCTCCTTTAATGGACCCTTTTGCTTCATCCATAGAAGGGTCAAATTGCAGGGTGACAAACGCGAAATATAGTGCGGCACTGAAAACTAAAGCAAAAACATAAAGATAATAGTTTTTCAGATTTTTTCGCAGATTTCGGAACATGAGATGATTAATGCTCATTTTGCACCCCGCCCAAAACACTCTGTGTTTTCATGATGTCGCTAAAGAAAGCTTGTCTTGTTTCTTCGCCTTTATTTAGCTGTGTGAAGATTTGACCGTCTTTGATAAATATAACTCTGCTGCAATAGCTTGCTGCAACTGGGTCATGAGTGACCATAACGATCGTAGATTTCAGCTTTTGATTTAAATCACTTAGTTTATTCAATAAGTCGGAAGCGGATTTGGAATCAAGTGCGCCGGTCGGCTCGTCAGCAAAAATAATGCTCGGTTCATGGATGAACGCTCGTGCCGCGGAGGTACGTTGTTTTTGTCCGCCTGAAATTTCGTTTGGATACTTATCTTTTAGTTCATAAATACCGAGCTCGTTCGCAAGAGTTTGGAACCGCAGCTCGACTTCTTTTTTCGGCGTCTTTGTAATGGATAAGGGTAAAAGAATGTTTTCCTTAACCGTCAATGTGTCAAGCAGGTTATACTCTTGAAACACAAACCCCAAATGACTTTTCCGAAATTCAGCCAGCTGCTTCTCTTTCAAGCGGGAAATTTCTTTTCCTTCAATTGTAATGGTGCCGCTACTAATATGATCGATCGATGACAGAACGTTGAGTAATGTCGTTTTCCCTGAGCCTGAAGATCCCATGATGCTCACGAATTCGCCCTTTTCAATCCGAATATCCAAACCTTTTAACACTTCATGTTTGTTGAATTTGTTACCATAAATTTTGTGGATTTTATTTGCTTCAAGAATTACCATATCGACACACTCCCTTTTCTCGTTAGCTTTATTATAAAAGGGTCCGTTCTGTTTATCCTTCGATTGTCCGAACAAAATATAAAAGCATGTGACATTATTGTCACACGCTTGTAATTCGAACAAATTCATTTTTTTGCGGAAAAGAGAGTGTAACTGTCGTGCCTTCACCGAGTATGGATTCCACATGAATATGGATGAACAAAGACAAAGCTGCTTTTTTGGCCAAATATAAGCCCACCCCAGTAGCGGCGGTGTCTCGATGCATCGTAGTTGATGTGAAGCCTTTATCAAAAATACGTGGCAAATCTCTAGGGTCAATGCCTCGACCGCAATCTTGCACCTTAAGAATAGTCTGATCAGCGTGCTTATAACTAGTAATCGTAATATCCGTGGCTTCACTATATTTCACAGCGTTAGTTAGCAGTTGCCTAATAATAAAGGCGACCCATTTGGCATCACTTACAACGGTAGCTGCTTCTAATTCGATATCAAAGCCGATCCCTTTCTGAATGCACCAGGATTGCAGCGTTTTGATTTCATTGAATATGACCGTTTCTAAATCGGTGTTCTCCATAAACAAATCATTTTCAATAAATAGAATTCGTCTTTGATGGAGCTGTTGGTCAAGCAGATGATGGATTCGCAGCCATTCATATGTCAAATTTGATTTCATCGTGTCATCATCCAAACGGTCAATCATTAAACGCATGGCTGTTAAAGGTGTTTTCACTTCATGAATCCAAGCAAGCAAGTCATCCTTTTCCTGCTCCAAAGTCATCAGATTTTGTGACGAAGCCTGCTTTGAAAATTGGACTTGGTTTGTCATACAGGTTTCAATGATTTGTTCAAACGGACTATCTGGCATGCTTATTCTCGATAAATCGAGATTTTCATTTTGCTCTTCTAGACTTTTGTAAAACTTCGTCTCTATGTGGTAGCGAATAAAAAAAAATAGAATAAAGATGATTACGGATAAAAAGACGATATAGAGCATGGAAGTGAGCGGGACCGCTGAATCCATAAAAGATACAAAGATAACTAATAGCTGCATGAATAGAAATAAAGCGATCCAGCTGCGTCTTTCGATTAGATATCGTTTAATCATAGCCATTCGCCTCCTCAATAGCCATATAGCCTTGTCCTACTTTTGTTTCAATGTTGGCGCCCAAGCCTAGCTCATCGAGCTTTTTGCGTAGACGGTTAACGTTGACGGTAAGCGTATTGTCGCTAATGAACCGCTTGTCATCCCACAAGTGGTTAATGATTTCGTCACGGTTTACAATTTTATTTTTTTTATCAATTAGCAGCTTGAGTATGTATACTTCATTTTTTGTAAGCTCTATGGTTCCTTCAGCATTCATCACTGTATTTCTCTCATAATCGACAGCTGCACCGCACCATGTTTTGAGCTCGTTTTTCTCCGAATTGTAATTATAGACGCGACGAAGAATGGCTTGCACCTTTGCAATTAACACATCGAAATGAAAAGGTTTTTGGATAAAATCATCGGCACCAAGCTGCATAGACATGACGATATCAGTAGGGTGGTCGCGTGAGGATAAAAATATAATCGGGATGTTGGAGTTAGCTCGAATGAGTCTGCACCAATGAAAACCATCAAATTTGGGTAATTGAATGTCAATCACGACTAAGTCAGGCTGAATAGCTGTGAATTCTTGAATCACCTTACTAAAATCGTGAATACCATACACATCATAGGACCAAAGCGATAATCGTTCTTTGATCTCTTTAAAAAGCGTCGTATCATCTTCAATTAACAATAGCTTAAACAGAGTCATTCACCACACATTTTTTACAACTAATTCTATAGTAAAACATTTACACAATCTAGGCAGCAAATGGAAGAACTCTAGTCCGAAAAAAATGAATCTACGGAGGATACTGCTAAGAGGGAAGTGTTAGAGGAAACAGGCTTAGATGTTACGGCGGAGAGACTGACTGGGATCTACTATGATCCCGACAATGATATGCACCATTTTGTATTCACTTGTAAAAAGAACGATCTTCAACTCCCTCAACTTCACTATTCAGCGAATAATTCATGCGTTAAATGCTGATAACAATAAATTATTTCATGTTATCGGCCCAAGACAATGGATAGAGTAAAATCATATGACCCGAAAGATAGACACTTTGAAAAAAGTTGCCCGTCTTTCGGGTTTTCTGTTTGAGTTTTTAAGATTCATTAATTTAATAATTAACATTTTAGTTAATTATATAACACAATCATCTATTGTCAAGGGCTTATTGACAACCTAATAACCATTTTATATACTGTTTTTGAGTCAAATATCTTTATTAACGGATTATTTAATTAACTTTTTTATTAACCATTGTTTTGAGGAGGGTTATTGTGACCATAACTAAACAATCTATCCCGCGTCCAGAGTATCCGCGCCCGCAAATGGTTCGCTCCGAGTGGCTTAACCTTAACGGCGAGTGGGAATTTGAAATCGATCATGGTAAGAGCGGAAAACATCGCAATTTGTTTGAGGCTTCTAGCTTACAAGATAAAATATCAGTTCCTTTCTGTCCGGAGAGCAAGCTGTCCGGCATTGCGTACAAAGATTTCATGCGTGCTGTCTGGTATCGCAAGGAAATAGAAATTCCTTCCGAATGGAATAGCAGTCGTATCCTCATTCATTTCGGTGCGGTTGATTACGAAACTGAGGTGTGGGTGAACGGTATTTCTGCCGGTACGCATCGCGGTGGCTATTCTTCATTTTCGTTAGATATCACTCACCTGATCCAAACCGGTATCAACGTGTTGACCGTATGTGCAGAAGATGATGCTCGTTCCGGTCTGCAGCCTCGCGGCAAACAATCTGGTATGTATCATTCAAATGGATGTGATTATACGAGAACCACGGGAATCTGGCAGACCGTATGGCTCGAGTCCGTACCGCAGCAGTATATTCAATCCTTCAAATTGACTCCGGATCCTGACAACCACTCCCTGCATGTTGAGGGTGAATTTATTGGTGCTGATGGTTTAACATTTACTGTAGAAGCATCATTCGATGGTAAAAAAGTTGGCCTACAGGCCGCTGTAGTGAATGGAAAGCAAGCACGTTTAATCGTAAATCTCTCAGAAAGTCATTTATGGGAAATTGGTTCACCAAACCTCTACGATCTATCACTATCCATCCAGAATAATGAGAAAATAATTGATACGGTAGAAAGCTACTTCGGCCTTCGCTCTGTGAAATGGGATAACAATGCGATTCTCATAAACGGTAAACCCGTTTTCCAGCGATTGGTGCTGGATCAAGGCTTTTATCCAGAAGGTATTTACACGGCTCCTACGGATGAGGATTTAAAAAGAGACATTGAATTGTCTATGAGTCTTGGCTTCAACGGCGCCCGCTTGCATGAGAAAGTGTTTGAAGCCCGCTTTTTGTACTGGGCTGACCAATTGGGTTACATCGTATGGGGTGAACACGCGAACTGGGGACTCGATATTTCGACAGCACAAGGGCTTCAACAATTTTTACCGGAGTGGATTGAAATTGTGAACCGTGATTATAATAGCCCTGCTTTAGTGGGCTGGTGCCCGTTCAATGAAACCTGGGATGGCCCACAGGGAACTCGCCAAAATGATGAGGTGCTGCGCATCACTTATCAAGTGACCAAATTACTGGATGCTACTCGCCCGGTCATTGACACAAGCGGTAACTTCCATGTCATCACAGATATTTTCGATATACATGATTATGAGCAGAATCCGGAGAAGTTTGCCAAAAGTTACGAATCGATGCGTAGTGGAGGGGAGCGGTTTGTTACCTTCCCTGACCGTCAGAAATACGAAGGGCAACCTTACTTTGTTAGCGAGTACGGCGGCATTTGGTGGAATCCTGGTCAAGCCGATCAGAAGAGCTGGGGCTATGGCGACCGTCCGAAGACGGAGGAAGAATTCCTTTCTCGTTATGAAGGCTTAACGTTAGCGTTGTTGGAAAATCCATATATCTGCGCATTTTGCTACACACAGCTCTACGATATCGAACAGGAAGTGAATGGCCTCCTTACTTACGATCGTAATCATAAATTTGATCCCGAAGTCATCCGCCGTATCAATTCAACTATTGCGGCTATTGAAAAGCAGGCAGTAGACGCTGCTAAATAACGTAGCTTTTCACACAAAAAATTTTCATGAAAAACAAGCCACTCCCCTAAGGAATGGCTTGTTTTTTGACAAACATATTTGCCTATGGCTATACTCCTCTGTTGAACAATCTTCTCCACCCAGCAGCCAGTTCAAATCTGTGGGTATACACTAGGATCACGAAATTCCCAAACCAAATCCAAAGAATAGCAGCAGAGAACATCCTCATATACAAGTAAACGAAAAGGAGCAGCATACCACTTACAACCTGCAAGCCATCCGATTCAGACGATTTTGGTTTTCCTTTATATAACAAGCGGATCACAGCCAACATTAACGCTAAAATTACAGCATAAGCCAAAGAAGCCTCGAACACTGTCAACGCACTCCACACTCCGAAGGTTACAGCAATGGCCTTTCCTCCCTTCCCTTTAAGAAATGGAGTAAAGGCATGACCAGCAACGGGAGCAATGGCCAACGGAACGATGTAATAACCTTGCGCATAATGGCTCCCGATAAACAAAATAACGGGAACATACCCTTTTAGAAAATCCAATAAAATACCGGCAATACCGAGTTTATAGCCTGATGCCTTCCATAGATTCATGGCACCCGGATTACCATCGCCAACGGCTTTTAGATTCTTTTTACCCACTAGACTGAGCCAATATGAAAACATAAGAGAACCCGACAGAAACGAGCCCGCAGTCATCAAAATGATCATAGATCACCCTTGCCCCCCACTCGGACGTTCCTTCCTTTCCATCTTACTTGCCCTAGAACAACGACCTGGTACAACGAATAAAGCATAATTACAACGAAGAATAAGGAAGCAAGAAAATGTAGAACAGGAATTACGATCCCAAACACACCTACATATTTAATGAAATAAAACAACTGCACCATGTACATGAGATAACCGATGAACAAAGGCACTGCCCATGAAGTGTTCGCAAAAATAAGCACGGTTTCCGACGCCAGGAGTCCCACCACCCAAATGGCTATAGGGACAATCGTCCATGGGCTCAGTGTGGAAGTGCTTAAGACCGCTCCCTTACTAAAGCCTTCTATCTCACTTCGTATTCCTTGCGGGTACATACGGAACGAAACCAAGTCATATCCAATAAAATTGGTAACTCGGATACCAGCTGCAACAAATTTCGATCCTAGAAATAAATCATCCAGCACTTCAGACTTAATGCTTTCATGACCATTAATTTTTTCGTAATCCTCCCTTAGGGCCAGAATACAGGAACCATACAGACCTTTCTTAGGGTTATTTCTTTCAAAAACGGATGTAAACGCGAATATACCCAGCATATTTAAGATCAGAGCGAGCTTTTCATACAGCTTTTCTGTATGGTGAAAAGGAACAACTGAAATGACACCCTTCGATCGTTCCCTCGCTTTCAATAATGTTTCCAGCGCGTTAGGCGCGAGTCTTATATCCGCATCCAATAAAGCAAAGACATCGCCTGATGCCTGTAAATATCCATTCCAAACAGCCCAGCTCTTACCCGTCCATCCCTGAGGCAAGCTGCTGTTAGCAATAACTGTGACTCCATAGCTTTCAGCTATATTTTTAGTCCGATCATCAGAGAAATCATCTACAACAATAATTTCGAAGGGTTGAATGGTTTGTGCCTTGAGGGATTCGAGCAGATGAGGCAGATTACATTCTTCATTTCTAGCAGGAATGATAATGGACAGTTTACGTAAACCMTGATATGGCTCATGAGTAACGGCCAATGTGTTTTTTTTGAATAGAAAAAAACCACACAGACATCCGACTAGCATTAAAATGATAATCCACATGTTCTGATCCCCCTTCATGTATCTAATATATATGAGGGATTGACGCGTATTATTTTCGTTTCAACTGAGAACTCATTCCATTCTTTCATTGCTAGGGATAATTCCCTAGCTTATACTTAACGATGGAATAAAATGCTAGGGGGGATTAGTTTGGATAATTTCGCAGATATATTAATAGACGTAAGTATAAAGAAAAAGAGTGTGTTAGTGGTCGGATTAGACCCTGACATCACGTATTTTCCAAACTTTTTACTAAAAGATGTACACACCTCTTCTAATGAATCCATTGCTGAAGCCATTTATGAATTCAATAAAATAGTGATTGATGCTGTTGCTGAGTATGTTGTAGCTGTCAAACCACAGCTCGCTTATTATGAGGTTTACGGAAGCTATGGAATTAGAGCATTAGAAAGAACGATCAGCTATGCACGTTCCAAAGAGCTAATTGTTATCAACGATGCCAAAAGAGGAGATATTGGCTCAACATCACTCGCCTATGCACATGCCTTTTTAACGAATGGGCCAATGTCAGGGGATATGGTTACAGTAAATCCATTCTTGGGCAGCGACGGCTATATGCCTTTCGTTGAAGTTGCCAAAGATAATAATAAAGGGATCTTTGTGCTGCTTAAAACCTCTAATCCTTCATCGCATGAAATACAAGACCTCAAATTAGAAAACGGTGAATTGCTCTACTTTAAATTAGCAGAAGACTTGACCAAATTAGCGCAGGAAACAAAAGGGACTAGCAATTACTCATTTATTGGTGCCGTTGTTGGAGCTACCTATCCTGAAGATGCTAAGAAGATACGAAAATTACTGCCTCATTCGATATTTCTTGTTCCTGGGTTTGGGGCGCAAGGAGGAAAAGCAGAGGATTTGAAAGTGTTTTTTGATGAAAATGGCAATGGAGCACTTATATCATCTTCACGGGGGATTATTTATTCTTATAGAAATGATAATGAGGATTGGGCAAAAATAAGTGAAACAGAAATGCGCAAGCATATAATAGAAGCAACGAATAAAGCGAATGAGCAAATAAACCTTGTGCGGCTTTGCAACTATCAGATACAGAGTACTCGGTAACACGCATGAGCATTATACCCGCGTAGTTTCAACTTTTGAAGTTAAATGAGATCGCTGAAGGGTCAGCTGCCAGTTAGTTTCAGGATCTGAACTTAATCGCCGGGTTAACTCGATCTGCACCCTCTTTCCGATGTTGTAGCTGCATATTCTGAAACTAAATCGTCTCAAATACCATCACGCAACTCGCTAGTTTCAGAATGTGAAACTAATTTAACCTCGCCTCCAGGCTGCCAGATGTATTAGAAGACTTCAACCGAAGAAGAGTTAAAAAAGCACAATTAGCTCCATTATTGCAAACAAAAAAGAGGGGTTCAGCACCCCTCTTTACTATTACATCACTAGTTACGGATGAGTTGAGTTAATTTCGGAGTCAATCCATCAGCCATCCTGAGAAAGCCGAGGTCAGTCGGGTGAATACCGTCGACCGTGCATTCGAACAAATCATGTTCGCCGAGCAGATTATCTCCTTCCATGAAAGTGATATTCATATCACCCTCTTCTCTGAGTTTCTTAACCGTCTTCTCCGCCAGTGATTTAAGTTCCAAACGATTACGCATGGCTTCCTTGTTTATATGTTCCACGCTGTATTGTATTTTAGAAACAACTAAGATCGGTACATCAGAGTGGTGCTCTCGGTATATTCGAATAAAATCAGCCAGCGTTGTCTTATATTCTTCTACCGTAACATTGGCTTCATAATCGAGAACCAATAATCCCGGATTATCAATGCTTGCAATGATATGCGCCAATTCCGGTTCTCCTTTACCATTTCCGGAAAATCCAAGATTAATAAATTCATAAGGTAATCTACGACTCAGGATGTTCGTATAGCTCATCCCCGGCCTTGATGCGCAGCCTCCTTGAGTAATGGATGTTCCATATACAATAATTCTCTTGTCGCTATGATACGGTGGAGAGGCGATCACTTCTGCATCTTGATCGAATCCGATCGATATTTCTTTTACCCCCTGATATAAGGGGAAATTCAGTACGACATTCCTCATTTGACGATCCAACGATTCAAATAGGATGCATTCGTAGTTGCTTTGTGTATGGTCAAATTGTGTTGTTGAGAAATACACTTGCTGCCCGAACTGTCCGATATAGCAGTCAAACCCGCATTGTCCGGTAGCTGGCATATGATAAAAATTCGCCGGACCAGAGAGCTTGATACGAAGAGACAATTTGGACGAATTCGTCTGAAAATGAATTTGACCTCCCGCCGTACAATTCGCCAATTCATCCACGGCCTCGCGAATGGGAAATGTGGGAGAAACGGGCAACCTCCGATATTTCCCTTCTTCTAAAAGCCAGGCAAATCCGCTAACCCGGAATGGTGAAACACATGGCGATAGCCACTGTAGATCGGCCTCGTTATGTTCAGATAACCTCATATTAGGGTCCAATTTCAAGAAATCCACACTATCCACTGATTCAGGCATGCATCTCACCTCTATCAATTATGATTTAATAGATTGTAAAGAGCTTGTGCAATGTCCGCACGGGTGGCAGATGCTGCCGGATTAAATCGGTTATTTCCAGTCCCCTTCATCAATCCCTCAACAAAAGCGTATTGGACGTATTCCACGGCCCAAGCAGATATTTGATCACTATCTACAAATGGGTTACCTGCTATTCCCAAATTTTCCGCCTTTGTCACTTTTGTCATGGATTATCTTATCTCGACTCGTGGCGTTCTGCATATGATGGTAGAACGGGCAGAATGCTGAATATCATCACCAAACACATCATTCTTACTATTATCCCTCTTGTCTTAGCTACTAACTTACCCATCAATTATCCCTCCAKCATATTATTGATTCACTACTCCATCTATGTAAAATGCTCACTCACTCTCATTCTAAAAGATGAGGGTAGCATGAATATCATTTCAGATTAAGAGTCATATGCTGAGGGAGCAAGATAGTTATAAGCAGCTCTTAGTTCTCGGGAAGTGCTGAGCTCGATATCTACTGTTAAAAATCATATAGGTCGTTAAGCGTCTCCTGTAATACTTGAGCCATGACATTATAACCGCGAACGTTGGGATGAATGCCGTCGAAGACGAGCTCCTCCCGCATGGCAAGCCCATCTGGTAAAGTCATCTTACTATGGTAATCCACAAAAATAGCATTCCGATTGTTCGCGATTTGGCGCAGCTCTGAATTAATGCGGACAATAGTTTCGTTACGGACAGCGGTCGTGGTGCTCATAGTTGTGCAGGTTGGTAGAATAGAACAAAGTACAGGGGTAATATTCGCGTCAATGGCGTGAATCAACATTTGTTCGATATCCCATGTAATTTCCTTATATAAATCATCCGGATGCTTGCGAACAATTTCATTCCACTCGTCTAATCCCCCTGTATTATTGATGCCGATCATGATAACGACAACCTTCGGCTTAAGCTGCAGGACATCGGCTTCGAATCGTTTCAAAACATACTCCGTCGTATCCCCGCCAATACCCCGATTGGCAATAAACCATCCAGAATGTTTGAAATACGCCTGCAGCTCCCACATGTGGGTGATGGAGTCACCTATAAACACATAATCGACAGGAGTCTGATGGTACATCAGTATTTCGTTTTTCGCATCGAATTCCATTCGCCTGCTGTCGGCCGCAACCGTCATGCCAAATAGCCCCGGCCGTACGATATCCAATCGATTATGAGTCCACTTCATACACACCTTCCTCTCCCAAACACCTTCATTTAACTGCTGTAAATTATTCCGAGTACCCCATCATCCCAATATAAGCCAAATTCGGCTGGGCAATATCCATTCTGCCATACTGAATAATCACTTCAATGCTGCTTCTAAAACGTAGTGAATATTGGAGCTGCCGGTCCAACTGAATACCGCCAATTTCATCTGGATGATCCATCCGAATACATTTGACTCTTCTGGCCTGCACAACAATCTTTATATTCGCGTCAGGCTCCCTATCTTCATAGTAAATGTCCATGAAAATCTCCGCTTCTTCATCATGGCAGTTTAAAATCATGATAGCTTCGTGGCCTTCAAAATTCTCATGCTCGACTTTCCCTTTGTACGGCAAATAACCGTCAATGATATACCAGTTTTTCGCACCCTGCTTATCCATGTATGCCTCCTATTAAACAAGTGAAATGATCTCCTGTTCTCTCCACGTTTTACTTAATTGCCTGACTAGCTTTGACATCGATTCATATCCTGTTTCAGTTACAAGCAAGCTTTCTTCAATCCGGTTTGAACCGTGAGGATGTCCAAAAAGACTTACATCCGTATTTACTGTCATTCCTGCCTTGAACGTCGAGGTTGAATGCTCATCTGGATATGGTGACTCAGCCTCGGCTAAACCACAGCCGTGCAAAGGTGGGTAAAGGTCATATTGGGTAACGCCTTGCGCTGCAAAAAAAGCTTTGACCGTACTTACCAATTCACCCTGTTTCGCACCTGCTTTCAGCTTGGATAATACAAGCTCTTCTGCTTCAACAAGCAGCGTTATAAAGGCTTTTTGCTCAGCACTCATGTCACCTRCAACAAAAGGGAAGCCTAGAGTGGCCACATAGCCTTCCACCTGCACCGCAATAGCTGCCATGATCATCTCACCGTTTTGAATCACTTTTCGCGATGCTCTCCCGATAATCGTATTGACCCGTTCACCGCTTGTGAGAAGACAGAAGGGGATGCTTTCCGCTCCTTGCTTGGTGCATTCTCCATATGCCAACGACGCCAGCTCTAGCTCCGTCATGCCAGGCTTCACCTGTTCAATCATCAGCTTGTATCCCGCATCGGCAATTCTTGCTGCTTCCTGCAAGCAGGCAATTTCCCGATTCGATTTGGTCATACGAAGTTGAAATAATAGATCACCGGCATCAACGATTTCTACGCCAGCAAAGCTTTGTGTAATTTCTCGCAATAAAGCTTCCGGCATGGCATCCAAGCCAACGATCCCCAATCTTTCCAGTCTATTCGAATCCTTAAGAYCGCTGCATATTACTTTCAAGCTTGTATAGTGGGCAAAAGGGTATTCAATCTTATCCGGTACAGTTACACAAGCAAATTCAGGAATCAGCCGAACATCCTTCCATGCACTCATTTCACGGCAAAACATTTCACCTTCCGGTGCTGCAATAACAAAGGGCTCGCCTACTAAAGGAACAACTGCTGCCCCTCTTTCAAATAAAGGCCAGTAATTGCTGATGTACCGTAAATTTTCTTTTCTATATTCATCTCCGTATACTAAGATCGTCTGAATATCTTTTTCTAGCATGAGCACCTTCAGCTTTTCAGCTCGTGCAACGAACTCTTCGCTTGGAATTTCAAACATGATTATAGGCCTCCCGTTCTACGTTAATAAATCATCAATTTACCTTAGTAAATTACTTTTCGAATCTTCATGAAATCAGCAATCGTCGCTAATTCCTCGGTAAAATCTCCATATCCGATGATGCAATGATGAGCAAAGCCCTCTTTGATCAATACTTTGAGAAACTGTTTAACCGGTGTTTCAAATTGAATGACTGCCGTAATTTCTTCACATGGGATGTTCTCTGGAATATGAAGTGCATTGCCTTTCACAATCAGCATTTTGTATCCGTCTGCATCGATGATGATATGGGCTACAGTGACTACACCCGCTTTCAGCGTATATTCAAACCCAAATCCTTTGCCTTTAAGTCCCCACTGCTCCGGAGAGCGATTAACCTTCACCGTGTTCATGTCTGTCGCATATTCCGTATTTGCATAACCATGATGGACCATCAGGATTGCGTTCAACTGCTCGTCGTATTCTCCCCACTCTGCGTATGCCGGGGTTTTGCCACTGAGTTTATTTAGAAGGATCATCATAATCAAACCATGGATATCCCCCTCGGTATTGACCACATATTTGCCCTCTTCATGCATAAGAGTGTTGGCCAAATAGGAGGTCGTTCCTGTCTTCTCCTCCACATAATGCTGACCTAGAAGGGTTAATGCATCCAATCTGAACCGTTCAATCGTGTTCTTCAACGCAACATAAAACTTAGACGATTTGTAGATATCCTCATCCTGAAGCCCGACAATACTGAACCGGCTCCTGGTGTTTTCTGCAATATCCTTGATCTCCTCATCCGTTACTTTGCTGAATTGTTCGAGCAAATGATCGACTTGAATGGATATGACATTGGGTCCAAGGGTGCCTTTAATCATCGTTTTATCATATTCAAAGTCATACATGCCTCTAAATACATGTCCAATGACACCTATATTGGTCGTTTTCAGACTTACATACGCCTTATATGCACGGATATATCGGCTCATTTCCTCGTAAGCAGATTCATCATTGATCGATCCAACCACAACCTTTAAGTCTGTATACCAGCCCATTTTCCTAAATGTTGCAGCCAGCTGGAGATTAGCGATCAATCCGCTATTCCGCAAAATATTCTCATAATTGGTTTTGAGATTAATCGCATTGTCATGCTGCGTATTAAAAAGAATGACCGGTACATGACGTATATGCTCCAATGCCTGGATCGCCATATAATCGGGACAGTAGGTGCCGGCTACATATACAATAAGATCAACCTGTTCAAGTGCTAACACTTTCCCCGCTTCATCAGCAGAATCGAGTGTGTCAATGATTCCGGGCCAAATGACATTTTTATGATTCAAGTGTTTCTGAAGATTATCGAATATGCAGGTCATATCTGCTGTAACGTTTTCCTTCAAGGAATCCGGAAACATCCGCCAATATTCAAAAAAACCGACTGTGAGCAGCCCGATCTTCAGCTCTTTATCCTGCACTCTTGTAGTTAGCAAATCCCCGAACACATTCCCTTTAGCGGTTTCAAAAGATTCTATCATTTCACTCATGATTGGTATGTTCCTTTCTATTTAGCAAGCGGATCGCATTATGATGAATAATATTTTGTATATCCTGATCATCGATTCCAGAGAATAACACACTTCCAAGCATGTAATGTGGGTCATACCAAGGAAAATCTGTACCGAATAAAACCTTCTCGGAGGATGCCCCCCTTACCATCTTTTGCACCATCCCATTTAAACGACCCGTATCACACAGCTCCAAGTAAACATTCGGCAAGCGGCTGGCTATTTCAATCGCATAGTCGGTTTCTCCCGGTGCGGAGTGACCGAGTAGAAATTTGATATTGGGGTATTTACGCGCTAATTCCGCCACCATTTGCGGGGGATTGTAGAGACTATGTCCCCAAGTATGTGAAAGCAGCAGCAGTCCCCGTTCGTTGGCAAATTCATAGATTTTGGTGAACTTCTCACCGTTGAGCGGGTACTTGTGATAATCGGGCAAAAACTTAAAGCCAACATAACCTTCTACTTGATCAAAGTTTGCTAGATCACGGTCCAAATCATGCTCGTAATTCGGATTAAACGTGTAGTAGCCGTATATTCTGCCTTGATATTGTTTCATTGCTGCAATAATTTCCGTGTTTCCCCCAATCGGGTCGAATAAAGCGCTGTGTGGTGCGGAAATGATACATTCGATATTCTCCCGGTCCATCGTTTGAAGCATCCGTGTCAGATCTGCTTCCGGCAAATAAGTTCCATAGAAAGGACCCATATGCGTGTGCATATCGATAATGGAGAGGCTGCTTAACCTTCCTGTTTCCATAAACTCTTCAGCCAGCTTTGATTTATTGGTCATCCGGATTCGGCTCATAGCTTCACCTCGCTCCACATTCTTTCCACATTTTTATGGGCAATATTTTCGATTTCCTCTCGTGTAATGTCAGCACCCACTAAGGTTGCGAGCGGGCCACCTATACCATTACTAGGGAAATCAGAGCCAAACAATATTTTTTCCGAACCGAATTTATTGCAAATGTCCTTAATTTCGCCTGCCGTCTGCATATCACCACTTTCGATATACACATTTTTGTAGGCTTTGAAGAGAGGGTACAGGAATCGATCATGGCTCCATAACCCATAGTTATTAATAATGACAGTCAGCTCAGGATACTCTTTGAGCACATTGTAAATGACTTCCCATCCTGCGCTCGGGGATAAGTATAAGGGGATATGGGCAGCTTCAATTTCTTGCAGTAGCTCACCCATCGTTACCGCATTTAATAGGTAACGGTTTCGCTCGGGATAAGCTCTTAACATCATGACCTTGGATACCTTCATCCTTTTAAACAGATTTTCCGCTGAAAATTCAGTTTCCGTAATCGGCGGCAGAATCGTCCAGGTTGGGATCAGTCTGTCAGGTGCTTTGTCTACATCGGTAAGAATGTTCTGATTGCCATAGCCAGGATCCACATCGATCATCGTGTTATGATAAACAATTGCTTGCTCGATTCCGCAGAAATCCAGCTCGGTCAGCAGCTCCTCGGCATTGCGAGCTTGCTTGACCTTTTCTTTAACCAGGAAATTCTCATGGTTAACAACCTCATAATTGACAGTTTTATAGCCGATGGCACAGTTACAATCAATAATTTTCATCGGACACCTCATCTCATTAATCTTTTCCATCATCCAAAAAGGCTGCGGGATTGTGTACCATCAAGGTTTCGATTTGCTCCGATGTGAATCCCTCATCCTCCATCATCGGGATGATGTTTGTAATCATATGGTCATAACCCCAGCCGCCATAGCTGTGCAAGCATGTTTTCAGGCAAATATCGTTGGATAGTAGTATTCTCGTAAGATATCCATGGTTGATCAATTCTTTAATTGCTCTAACCCGCTCAATATCTCTCGCAAAAAGACCTTTGAGGACACTTCTATGTCTCTTATCGGAATAGAATTCCTTCCCAAAATTATCAAATTCCACATAGACTCCTTGGTTAAGTAGATCCTTTATATAGTCCAGCTTGATATCGACATCAATATGGTTAATGCATATTTTCTCAGGCGCAGCTCCATGTTCAGTAAGTATCTTCACCACTTCATATCCGTTGGTTGCCCATAGATCTGTGTGCACATGAAGGCCAAGCCCGGTTTCCTTCTGCGTGATAGCAGCTGCGATCAGCGTCTTTTTTTCATTCGGATAGATGATTTCGCTGGTCCCAATTTCGCCAATAACACCTGCTTTGATAGCTGTTCCATCGATCCCATGTTTAATTTCATGGAGCATTTCTGCGGCAATACCTTCGATCGTCTTATCGTCCATATCCGGTGGATGGGAGGCTTTAATGTAGTAGCCGCAGCCAGCAATGATTTTGATATCGAGCGCCCTTGATAATCGGGCAAGCAGGACGGGGTCTCTTCCGATATCACGTAATGTTAGATCGACAAATGTCATGCCTCCGGCTTTTTTAAATTGCAGGATCTCCCACTCCATGACCTTTTCATCATCAAGCACCGCATTGTCAAACACGGCGTACGGATTCCGCTGCAGCCTGCCTAAATTGGACATGCTCACCTTTTCTTGGGCCAGTACCTTACCTGAAATCGTATGTGGTGCAGGTACCAGATTTCGCAATTCAATGAAAGCGTGTTCATGCGGCAGCACTAAACCCAGACTGTCCGCACTCACCTTCCCTGTTACTGTCATAACGGACAACTTATTCACCTTCCTCTTGTTTGAGGTACCTACCTATATAATTTGTTAGTCATTAAAGCTAATTTCCACTATGACCATGCCACGCCCTGGAACGATTAAATTAAAATTTGAATCCTTTGGCTTGATCGGTATACCTGGAAAATCAGTCAAAATGTTCATACTTGCAATGGGCCGACCTACATCGATATGCGCCCGTTTGTAGTTCATATGGAGATTTCTTATGAGAATCCTCCATATTCCATCCTCCATTTCCAATACGGTAGTTCGGATATGCTCCGAATGTTTGGTTACTTTCGGAGATCCTGCAGAATCTACCAACACCCGTATACATCTAGTAAGAAAGCTGTCAGATACCGGATTGAAATAAAGGCCAGTTATCCAAGATAATGAATCGTTAATTTTAGAAAGATCGTCCTGCGTACCCGATAGACTATTCGAATCCGTTTCCTCCACAAATGTGCTCAGCACTGTGCCGTTTGCATCACGCACCACACAAAAGAGCTGGTTCAGCTCGCATGCCCCATTCAAACCGATACTCTCCCTCTCATGCGAAATCCGCTCCGACATCCCACCTACTAGAACGGACGACCCATTTTGATAGGAGAGCACCTGCTGGAGCTCGTGTTCCGGTAATAAATGTACATTGGCCACGAATATGGTGCCATCAGTCTTCTTCAGTTGATTTACATTTACAACACATTGTATTGGCGCGCCGCGCTCGATCAATTCCGTTACAAATTTATGCACAGGCCAGCTGCGTGTTTCGGCATAATCTACTAATGAACGGTGCAGCACTTCGTCAGACCAAACAAAGCTAGCTCCTATAACCCGTTTAGCTAGACCCTCATACCCGAGGTTCCAGCGTTTTAAGAGCCAATCCCATCCATCCTTGCTTATCCCGTCCCCCAAACAAGCTACAAAACCCGATGTACAGCGTTTTACTCCATCTTGGTCCTGCAAATATATATTGGAAAATGAATAGATATCTCTTTCTACTAGAG